>JBAVTI010000282.1:0-2222 GCA_049696055.1 Paracoccaceae bacterium
GGCACCAACAAGCGCCCGCTGAAGTCGCTGTCCGATATGCTCAAGGGCAAACAGGGTCGCTTCCGTCAGAACTTGCTCGGCAAGCGCGTCGACTTCTCGGGGCGTTCGGTTATCGTGACCGGCCCGGAGCTGAAGCTGCACCAGTGCGGCCTGCCGAAGAAAATGGCGCTCGAACTGTTCAAGCCGTTCATCTATTCGCGTCTTGAAGCCAAAGGTTTGTCTTCGACCGTCAAGCAAGCCAAGAAGCTGGTGGAAAAGGAACGTCCGGAAGTTTGGGATATCTTGGATGAAGTGATCCGCGAACACCCCGTGCTGCTGAACCGTGCGCCTACCTTGCACCGTTTGGGTATCCAGGCGTTCGAGCCGATCCTGATCGAAGGTAAGGCTATTCAGCTGCACCCGCTGGTCTGCTCGGCGTTCAACGCTGACTTCGACGGCGACCAGATGGCTGTTCACGTGCCGCTTTCGCTGGAAGCCCAGTTGGAAGCCCGCGTGCTGATGATGTCGACCAACAACGTGCTGTCGCCTGCCAACGGTGCGCCGATTATCGTGCCGTCGCAGGATATGGTTTTGGGCATCTACTACACCACGATGCAGCGCAAAGGCATGGTCGGCGAAGGCATGGCTTTCTCGGACATGGACGAGGTTGAACACGCTTTGGCGGCAGGTGCCGTGCATTTGCACGCAGGTATCCGCGCGCGCATTCGTCAAATCGATGAGCATGGCAACGAAGTGTGGAAGCGTTTCGAAACCACGCCGGGCCGTCTGCGTTTGGGCACTCTGTTGCCGCTGAACGCAAAGGCACCGTTCGATCTGGTGAACCGTTTGTTGCGGAAAAAAGACGTGCAGACCGTTATTGACACTGTCTACCGCTATTGCGGCCAGAAAGAGTCGGTGATTTTCTGTGACCAGATCATGGGCTTGGGCTTCCGTGAGGCGTTCAAGGCCGGGATTTCGTTCGGCAAGGACGACATGCTGATCCCCGACAGCAAGTGGCCAATCGTCAATGACGTTCGCGATCAGGTGAAGGAATTCGAACAGCAGTATATGGACGGCCTGATCACTCAGGGCGAGAAGTATAACAAGGTTGTCGATGCTTGGTCCAAGTGTTCCGACAAGGTTGCGGCAGACATGATGTCGGCGATCTCGGCCGTGCAGTATGACGAGAACGGTGCTGAAAAAGAGCCAAACTCGGTCTACATGATGTCGCATTCCGGTGCGCGTGGTTCGCCGGCACAGATGAAGCAGTTGGGCGGTATGCGCGGTCTTATGGCCAAGCCGTCGGGCGAGATCATCGAGACGCCGATCATCTCGAACTTCAAGGAAGGTCTGACCGTTCTTGAATACTTCAACTCGACTCACGGCGCCCGGAAGGGACTTGCCGATACCGCGTTGAAGACGGCGAACTCGGGTTACCTTACCCGTCGTCTGGTGGACGTGGCGCAAGATTGCATCGTGCGCAGCCATGATTGCGGCACCGAAAACGCCATTACTGCCGTTGCGGCAGTGAATGACGGTGAAGTTGTCTCCAGCCTGGCCGAGCGTTGCCTGGGCCGGACTGCGGCGGATGACATCATGGTTCCGGGCACCGATGAGGTGATCGTGGGCCGTGGTGAGTTGATCGACGAGCGTCGGGCCGACCTGATCGACCAAGCGGCCGTCGCATCGGCGCGTATCCGTAGCCCGCTGACGTGCGAGGCCGAAGAAGGCGTCTGCGCCATGTGCTATGGTCGCGACCTTGCACGCGGCACGCTGGTGAACCAAGGCGAAGCGGTGGGTATCATCGCGGCGCAGTCAATTGGCGAGCCGGGCACGCAGCTGACAATGCGGACGTTCCACATCGGCGGTATCGCACAGGGTGGTCAGCAATCGTTCCTCGAAGCGTCTCAGGAAGGCAAGATCGAGTTCCGCAATGCCAGCTTGCTGGAAAATGCCAATGGCGAGTTTATCGTCATGGGCCGGAACATGAGCATCGCCATCATCGACGAGGCCGGACAGGAACGGGCAACTCACAAGGTGCTTTACGGTGCCAAGGTGCATTCGAAAGACGGCATGGCGGTGAAACGTGGTGCCAAGCTGTTCGAATGGGACCCCTACACCTTGCCGATCATCGCCGAAAAGGGCGGTGTGGCGCGGTTCGTGGATCTGATCTCGGGCATTTCGGTTCGTGAAGACACCGACGAAGCCACCGGGATGACCCAACGGATCGTGTCTGATTGGCG
>JBAVTI010000283.1:0-2497 GCA_049696055.1 Paracoccaceae bacterium
GATCGCACCTTACGGCTTTGCCGAAGTGGTGGGCGACAGTTGGGAGCCGTGGTCGGCCGCACATTGGCTGGGCACCGACAGTATCGGCCGCGATTTGCTAAGCCGGATGATTTACGGCGGCCAGACCACGATTTTCGTGGCGGCGGCGGGAACGGTGTTGTCGTTCACGCTGGGGTCGATCTTGGGGTTTACGGCGGCGGTGCGGGGCGGCTGGGTGGATCAGCTGTTGTCGCGGTTTGTCGATCTGGTGATGTCGATCCCGTCGCTGATTTCGGCGCTGGTGGTGTTGTCGGTGATGCCGGTGACGATGCCGATCTTGATCCTGGTGATGGGCTTGCTGGATGCGACGCGGGTGTTCCGGCTAAGCCGGGCGGTGGCGGTGGATATCGCGGTGATGGACTATGTCGAGGCGGCACGCTTGCGCGGCGAGGGGCAGGGCTGGATCATCTTTCGCGAGATTTTGCCCAACGCGTTAAGCCCGCTGGTGGCGGAAATGGGGCTGCGGTTCATTTTCATGGTGTTGTTCATCTCGACTCTGTCGTTTCTGGGCTTGGGGATTCAGCCGCCGCTGGCGGATTGGGGCGGCATCGTCAAGGAAAACAAAGAGGGGATCGTGTATGGCATACCCGCGGCATTGATCCCGGCCTTTGCGATTGCGACGCTGGCGATCTCGGTAAACCTGGTGGCGGATTGGGTGTTGAACCGCACCACCAGCCTGAAAGGCGGACGGGGTGCTTGATCAACCAATCGATGTGATGCTGGAAATCCGCGATCTGAAGATCGAGGCGACGTCTTATCCGCCCGGCGAGGCGCCGCGTGAGGTGGTGTTGGTTGAGGGTGTCTCGCTGGTGTTAAAGCGCGGCGAGGTGCTGGGGCTGATTGGCGAATCCGGGGCCGGAAAGTCGACCATTGGTTTGTCGTCGATGGCCTATGGTCGCGGTGGCGTGCGGATCACTGGCGGCGAGGTGCTGCTGAATGGCCGCGATCTGATGCAGACCGATGCCAAGGGGCTGCGCGGATTGCGCGGTCGCGAGGTGACCTATGTGGCGCAATCTGCCGCCGCCGCGTTCAACCCGGCCAAGCAATTGATGGAGCAGGTGATCGAGACCACGCTGTCGCATGGTCTTGCCACCCGCGCCGAGGCCGAAGCGCGGGCGGTGGCGCTGTTTCGCAAGCTGGGTCTGCCAAACCCCGAAACCATCGGCAAACGCTATCCGCACCAAGTATCGGGCGGGCAGTTGCAGCGGGTGATGACGGCGATGGCACTGTGCCCGCGCCCGGATCTGGTGGTATTTGACGAGCCGACGACGGCGCTGGATGTGACGACGCAGATCGAAGTTTTGGCCGCGATCAAGGAAGCCATCCGCGATACCGGGGTGGCGGCTTTGTATATCACCCATGATCTGGCGGTGGTGGCGCAGGTGTCGGATCACATCATGGTGCTGCGGGGCGGTAAAATGGTGGAATACGGCACGGTGCAGCAGATTATCGAGGCGCCGCGTGAAGCCTATACACAGGCCTTGGTATCGGTACGCTCGATCGACCACGTAGAAAAGCAAGACGGGGCGGCGGCGGTGTTGTCGGTTCAGGGGATTACGGCGCGCTATCGGGGCACCAAGTTTGATGTGCTGAAGAATGTGACGGTGGACTTGCCGGCCGGGCAGACGCTGGCGGTGGTGGGCGAAAGCGGATCGGGAAAATCGACGCTGGCGCGGGTGATTACCGGGTTGCTGCCGCCAAGTGCGGGACGGATCACCTTTGCCGGGCGCACGCTGAGTGCCGATCTGAAGGACCGCAGCAAGGATGATCTGCGCGAGGTGCAGATGATCTATCAGATGGCTGACGTGGCGATGAACCCGCGCCAGACCGTTGGCACCATCATCGGGCGACCCTTGGAGTTTTACTTTGGCCTGAGGGGTGAGGCAAAGCGCGCACGGGTGCAGGATCTGCTGGAGCAGATCGAGATGGGCAAAGGTTATCTTGACCGCTATCCGGCGGAATTGTCGGGTGGGCAAAAACAGCGGGTTTGCATCGCGCGGGCCCTGGCGGCCAAGCCCAAGCTGATCATCTGCGACGAAGTGACATCGGCGCTTGACCCGCTGGTGGCGGATGGGATTTTGAAGCTGTTGCTGGCCTTGCAGGCGCGCGAAGGCGTGGCGTATCTGTTCATCACCCATGATCTGGCCACCGTGCGCGCCATCGCCGACCGCATCGCGGTGATGTATCGCGGCGAGGTGGTGCGTTATGGGTCGAAAACCGATGTCTTGTCGCCACCGTTCGATGATTACACCGATTTGCTGTTGTCGTCGGTGCCAGAGATGAAGCTGGGCTGGCTGGAAAATGTGATCGCCACACGCAAGATGGAGAGTGCAGGAAATTGATGCGCTGCGATTGCCGCGCGCGCCGGGGAGAGGGCTGTCTGCCCTCTCCCCGGACCCCTCACCCGAGGATATTTCCAAACGGGAAGCGAAAAGAAGCCGGATCAGGTGGCGTAGTC
>JBAVTI010000284.1:0-4397 GCA_049696055.1 Paracoccaceae bacterium
CAGCCGGATCAGGTGACTGGCCGCAGGCGTCGACAACACCGCACCCTGCCCCACGATCACCCGTTTCGCCCCATTCGCCGCCGCCATCCGCAAGATCACCTGTGCGGCGCGATCGTTGAAATAGCGCCCATCGCCGCCCAGCACAAAGGTCTTGCCCTTTGCCCCGACCACATCGAAAATCGACTGCACGAAATTCTCAAGATAATGCGGCCCCATGAAAACCGGGGTCTTCTTGCGCAGGCCGGAAGTGCCGGGTTTCTGCCCGTCGATCGGTTTGGTGGCAATGGTCAAAGCGGTCATCTGGATGCTCCCGAATGGATCGGTTGAAAAACAAGAACGGATTGCGCCGGGGCGATCTGCCCCGATATTGCCGCCTCGGGCTTGGCCTCGGGCCGTGTGGTATCAAGGATCATGCGCCAGCCTTTGGCAGTTTTTGGCAACACCAGTGCCACGTCCGGCCCCGCATTAAACACGGCAAAAATCGCCTCATCGCCGGTGGCATCGCCCTCGGCCGCCATGCGCAATTCAACACAAAGACACCGGAACGCGGGGTCATGCCAGTCTTCGGGGCGCGGTGTCTCGCCATCCGCCCGCCGCCATGCCACATCGGGCAACCCATCCACCGCACGGGCGCGCGCATGCAAGAACCGCCGCTGCCGCAGCACCGCATTATCCCGCCGCAACGTCACCAACCGCGCCACAAAATCGGCAAGCTCTGTATCGGCGGTGGTCCACTCCAGCCATCCGGTCTCGTTGTCCTGCGCATAGGCATTGTTGTTGCCGCCCTGCGAGTTGCCGATCTCATCGCCCGCCAATAGCATCGGCGTGCCTTGTGAAACCATCAACGTCGCCAACAGGTTACGTTTGCGCAATGCCCGCGCCGCCCGCACCGCTTTGTTACTTGCCGCACCCTCGATACCCAGATTGTCGGAATGGTTGTCATTGTGGCCGTCGCGGTTATCCTCGCCATTGGCAAGATTGCGCTTGACCGAAAACGACACCAGATCTTCCAGCGTGAACCCATCGTGAGCGGTGATGAAATTCACCGACGACGTCGCCGCCCGCCCCGAATGATCGAACTTTTCCGCCGAGCCCAGCAGCCGCTTGGCCAGATCGGGCGTCATCCCGGCATCACCGCGCCAGAACCGTCGCACCCCATCACGGAACTTGTCGTTCCATTCCAGAAACGGATGCGGAAACGACCCCAGCTGATAGCCGCCCGGCCCAATGTCCCACGGCTCGGCAATCAGCTTTACCCCCGCCAATACCGGGTCTTGCCGCAGTGCATCCAGAAACCCACCGCAGGCATCAAAGCCCATGGCCTCGCGCGCCAGAACACTGGCCAGATCAAAGCGAAAGCCGTCGACATGCATCACCTGAACCCAATAGCGCAGGCTATCCATCACCATCCGCAACACCGCCGGATGCGTCAGGTTCAGCGTATTGCCGGTGCCGGTATCATTGACATAGTACCGCCCGCCCTCGATCAGCCGGTAATAACTGCGATTGTCGAGGCCCCGGAAACTCAGCGTTGGCCCCAACTCGTCGCCTTCGCCGGAATGGTTGTAAACCACATCCAGCACCACCTCGATCCCCGCCGAATGGAACCGCCGTACCATCGACTGAAATTCCCAGATCGCCCCTTTGGTCATATAGCGCGGCTCGGGCGCAAAAAAGCCGATGGTTTGATACCCCCAGTAATTGCGCAACCCCTTGGCCACCAAAAACCGATCATCGACAAAGGCTTGCACCGGCAACAGCTCGATCGTGGTCACGCCAAGCTTGGTCAGATGCTCCAATACCGGGTCTGACGCAAGGCCCAGATAGCTGCCGCGCAACCCCGGCTCCACCCTTGGGTGCGCGGCCGTCATCCCCTTGACATGCGCCTCGTAGATCACCGTCTCTGCCATCGGCACCCGTGGCGCGCGATCCCCGGCCCAGTTGAAGGGCGGGTCCACCACCACCGATTTTGGCATCGCAAAGGCACTGTCGCGGGTGTCAAATGACAAATCGCCCCGCGGGCTGCCGACCTTATACCCCATCACCGCATCCGACCATTTCAACCGCCCCGAAAGCTGGCGCGCATAGGGATCGATCAACAGCTTGTGCGGGTTGAACCGATGCCCGCCCTCGGGCGCATAAGGTCCGTGCACCCGGTAGCCATATAGCGCGCCGGGCATCAGCCCTGTCACATGGATATGCCACACATCGCCATCGCGGTCGCGCAGCGGCAGCCGCGCCAACTCCTTGCGGCCATCGGGGGCAAACAGACACAACTCCACCCGCTCGGCATGGGCGGAAAATACCGCAAAGTTGACGCCCTCGCCGTCAAACACCGCCCCCATAGGCCAGGGCTTGCCCGGTGATGTGCCATGGCCCGGCAACTGCGCCGGACAAGATTGCTGCGCCTGCATCACGGGATCAAGCTTTCGTACAGCGCCGCATAAGCCGCAGCCGAGGTCTCCCATCCGACAGGCTGCGCCATCGCACGGCTTTGCAGCTTTGCCCAGACACCAGCATCGCCAAAAAGCTCCAACAACCGCCGCAGCGCCACGCCAAACGCCAACGCATCGGTCGGCGCAAAAGTAATCCCGGTGGCAACGCCAGCGGCAATCGCGGCCGGATTGGCGGTAATCACCGTATCGGCAAGCCCGCCCACCGCGGCCACCACCGGCACCGTGCCATAGCGCAAACCATACATCTGCGTCAGGCCGCACGGCTCGAACCGGCTGGGCACCAACACCGCATCCGCCCCCGCAAACATCCGATGGCTCAGCGCCTCGTCATAGCCGATCTTCACCGCCACCCGCCCCGGATAGCGCGCCGCAAGCGCCTGCATCGCCGCCTCCAGCGCCGGATCGCCAGACCCCAACACCAACAACCCGCCTCCCCCGGCAATAAAATCGGGCAGCACGGCGGGCAGCAAATCAATGCCCTTCTGGTCGGTCAACCGGCTGACCACAATCGCCAATGGCCCCGGCACCTCTACCCCAAACTCAGCACAAAGGGCGGCGCGATTAACCGCCTTGCCCTTCATCTTCTTTGCCGAATAGGGCACCGGCTCGGCCTCTGGCGACCAAACGCTTGCATCGACCCCGTTCAGAATGCCGCTGACATGGCCCGCCCGCGCGGCAATCACCCCTTCAAGCCCCATGCCAAATTCCGGACGCATCAATTCCACCGCATAGGTCGGCGACACCGTGGTGATCACATCTGCCGTGACCAAGCCCGCCTTCAGCGCCGACAAGCCGCCATAGTATTCCAGCCCTGCGGGGTGAAACTCGGCCAACGGCAGGCGCAACGCCCCCAACATCATCGCCGGTGCCCAGCCCTGAAACGCGATGTTATGCACCGTCATCACCGACCGCACATCGCGCGCGCCACCATAGGCAAGATAGGCCGGCGCAAACCCCGCCTGCCAGTCATGCGCATGCAACACCTGCGGGCGCCAACCATCCGCCAACCCTTCGCGCGCAATCCGCGCCGCCATCCAAGACAGCGCCGCAAACCGCTGCGCATTATCGGTCCAATCGCCTGACGCGCCGGAATAAGGCCCGCCCTCGCGGTCAAACAAATGCGGCGCATCCAGCAACAGCAGGGATATCCCCGCCACCTCGCCCGCCATCACCACAGCCCGCCCGCCAAACAGATCGGCCTCGGCAAACACCTCGCCCCATCCCGCCAACTGCCCCCGCAACGACCGATACGCAGGCATCAACACCCGCATGTCCCACCCCACCGCCGCCAAAGCACCCGGCAAAGCCCCCACCACATCCGCCAAACCACCGGTTTTCACCAACGGCACACATTCCGAGGCCACCGACAATACCCGCCCGCGCGCGTGATTATTGCCCATCACTCAGCCTCTTCTTCTGTTCACAAATATCCTCGGGAGAGGGGTTTCGGGGGGAGGGCAGACAGCCCTTCCCCCGGCCTTGCCGCAATACCTCAGCCCAAGGCACGCGCCCGCGCGTCCAGCATATCTTGCGTAACCAAGACAATCCCGCTGTCCTCGCGGCGAAACCACTTGGCGTCTTCCTCGGGGTCATAGCCGACAATCAACCCCTCTGGAATGATAACCCCGCGATCAATCACACAATTTTTCAGCTCAGCATTGCGGTTTACCACCACCTGCGGCAGCGCCACCACATATTGCAGGTTGGAAAAGCTATGCGTCCGACACCCGGTGAACAGCAGTGAATTGCTGACCTCAGACCCCGACACGATGCAATCGCCTGACACCAGCGATGACACCGCCGACCCACGCCGACCTTCCTCGTTATGGATAAACTTGGCGGGCGGCACGATCTCGGCATAGGTCCAGATCGGCCAGGCGTTGTCATACAGATCCAGTTTCGGCACAAAATCGGTCAGATCAATATTGGCCTGCCAGAACG
>JBAVTI010000285.1:0-6392 GCA_049696055.1 Paracoccaceae bacterium
GACACAGGATGCAGCGCATTTCAGGGTGCCGGTCGAGGGCTGCCACGAAATGCATCTCCGAGGTGCCGGGGTTGGCAAAGCAGACCCTCACGCCCGAGGCGAGCAGCGTTTGCACCAGTGTTTCCGCGCCGTTCATCTGGGCCTCCGTGATGATCTGCGGCCAGAAGACCGGATTCCGGGGCGCGGCACAACAGGGTTATGGTTCACAAATCCTGAATGTCCACGCGCAAGTCACTGATTTCATTGGGTGCGAAATCTTGTCCACTGTGGACAGACGAAAAAACCCCGCCGAGACATCTCGGCGGGGTAAAGGTGTCCCCCAGGCGGTCCGGGGGACAGGCGTGTTCCGTAGGGTGGGCAATATGCCCACGTAAGTTTCAGTGCGCGCGCGACCCGTCGGCTTCCATTTCAGCCCGGATCTGCTGCCGCAGGATGTCGATTGGGACCATCTTCCCGTCCCGTTTGAAGTGCCAGTAGGTCCAGCCGTTGCAGGACGGCGCCTTTTCATAGGCGGCCCCGACCTGATGGATCGACCCCTTCACGTCGTTGCCGATCAAGGTGCCGTCAGCCCGCACCTTGGCCTTGAAACGGTTGCCCAGCGAGAACAACTCCTCCCCCGGCCGCAACATGCCCCGCTCGACAACCTGGCCGAACGGAACCCGCGGTTCCGACCGCTTGGATCCCGTGGTTTCCAAAGCCGAGGCATCAAACCTGCGCACCCGGGCAAGCCGCTCGGCCGCAACCTTGCGATAGGCCGCCTCGCGCTCGATCCCGATGAAATCACGGCCCAGCATCTTGGCCACCGCCCCGGTCGTTCCGGTCCCAAAGAAGGGGTCCAGGATCACATCGCCCGGATTGGTCGTTGCCACGATAATCCGGTGCAACAAGCTTTCGGGTTTCTGCGTCGGATGCGCCTTATCCCCGGCCTCGTCCTTCAATCGCTCATGCCCGGTACAAATCGGCAGCACCCAGTCAGACCGCATCTGCACCCCATCATTCAGCGCTTTCAGCGCCTCGTAGTTGAAGGTGTATTTGCTGGCTTCTTCTTTGCTGGCCCAGATCAGCGTTTCATGTGCATTCGTCAAACGCTTGCCACGAAAGTTCGGCATCGGGTTTGATTTCCGCCAAACCACGTCGTTCAGCAACCAGAACCCCTGATCCTGCAGCGTCGCTCCAACCCGGAAAATGTTGTGATACGAACCGATCACCCAGATGGCTCCGTTCGGTTTCAACAACCGCCGCGCTGCCGCCAGCCATTCGCGGGTGAACTTGTCATACACCGCAAAACTCGAGAATTGATCCCAGTGATCATCCACCGCATCGACCAGCGAATTGTCGGGGCGATGCAGGTCGCCCTTCAATTGCAGGTTATAGGGGGGGTCGGCGAAAATCAGGTCGATGCTGCCTGCGGGCAGGGCATTCATCGCCTCAATACAATCACCCTCTAAGATCTGGTTCAGCGGAAGCACTGCTGCTTCTGCCGGTTTGGTCTTGATCGTCATCACTGCCTCTGTCCCCGACTTTGCGTCGTTTTGTTATCGGACAGGATGAGTCATTGCTGATTCGCCGTCAAATTCTTTATTGAATCAAGGGGTTATAGAAATCGCTTGATACAATATGTTGTGGATGGGCTTGAACGAACGCCTATGCCAAGCGGTGACCCCAAGATTTAGCAACGCCGCCAGATGGTCTTTTGTTGGGTAACCAGCGTTCCGCTCCCAGCCGTAGCCCGGATATTGTTGCGCCAAATCCACCATGATCCGATCACGTGTCACTTTGGCCACAATGGAAGCTGCCGCAATCGACACCGAACGCGCATCGCCCTTTACGATTGCTTCGGCGCCGCAGGGCATGCCCCGCGGGATCAGATTGCCGTCGATCAGGGCATAGTCGGCAGCGTCGGGCAGTCCCTGAATCGCCCGCAGCATTGCCAGATGGCTGGCGCGCAAGATATTCATGTCGTCGATTTCCTCGACCGTCGCGTGGGCCACGCAGACCTGCGCCGAGGCCATAATCGCGGCATAAAGCGTTTCGCGCCTTACCGATGAAAGCTTTTTGCTGTCGTTCAATCCCGCCGGTATCTGCCCCGGCATCAAGCGAACGGCAGCGGCGGTGACGGGGCCCGCCAAAGGGCCACGTCCGACCTCATCCACCCCGACAACGCAGGAAAACCCACGGCCAAGCGCGGCGGATTCAAAGCTGAAATCAGGAAGTTTGCTTGCGGATGCGATGGGGTGTTTCATGGCGTGGCAGAAAACCCGATCACCGGGGGAATGGGAACCCAAAAAATTCAGGGGCAGAAGCTGCTCACCCTTCTGCCCCCGGTCAGGGTGCGGCGATCAAAGGGGATCATTCCGCCGCACCCTTGGACCCGAATATCAGTTGTCGTGGTGGCGCCGCCCGGTGCGAAAACCTGCATCTTCCAGGCAACGTGCCGAAAAGAACCGATCATTGTCGCCATGGATCCGTACTTTTCGCGCACATTCACGGGGCAGCGGCGCGTCGAACCCTTCGTGCCGCAGGCATCGCCCGCTGTAAACGATACGATCATGGCGCAGGCCATCGACTTCAAAGGCGCAGACCTGTGGCAGCCATTTGCCGCGTTTGTCATGTGGGCGGGGCCAATCGACCGGCGGATTTGGTGTGGGCGGGGCCACATCATCGTGCCGGCGGTTGTCCTGTATCGCCTTGCCGATAATCACCACGGCGGCAATCCCAGCCAAAAGCTTGGCCAGATCGTCGCTGGCATCGTTGGCGCGGGCGGGGGTGGCACCTGCCGTCATTGCACCAAACGCCACGGCAGTCGCCGCCAATGTCATCACGAACCGTTTCGCCAAAGTGCCTTTTTCGGTGCCATTCACGCGGGTCATTTCGCATTCCTCTGTGACAATCGCCTGGCACGACCACCGCGCCTTGGCTGATGGGCCAAGGTTCGTCTGACAGGGTAAGACAAGCAATATCGAGGCCCTGACATTCGATAGCAGCCGCCAATTCCGCGCTTGATATTGAATATCAACGGCCTTGCGCGCAGAATGAAAGCAATCAAGAAACCCGGAGCAGTGCCATGAAACCCCTAAGCCTTGCCGTTCTTCTTGCGTTGGCTCTTTCGGCCCCGGCGCAAGCGGCCTGCTATGCCGATTACAAGGCCAAGCAGAACGACCCGTTGCGCCTGCACTATGGCGTGGCTGAATTGCCTGATAGCGCCTGCGACGCGGGGGCAGCCAAAGCTGAACTTGCACCGCGTTTGGCAAATGCTGGCTGGACACTGTTGAATGTCCTGTCCATCTTTGGCGAAGAGGGCTTGAACGAGAGGAAAGCGAGTGCCGGAGAATACTTCCTCCGTTTCTGATAGTTTGCGTGCGGGAAATCGGGTAGTTGCAGGTGGCATCACCGCCATCGTCCTGATCCTGCTGGCGGCTGCGGTATTTCTGTTTCTTAGCCTGCCAGATGCCAACGCATTCAATGCGCGGGTAGAGCGGATTTTCGTTGAAACCGGCGGGCTTACCTCGGGTGCCGAGATCAAGCTTTTGGAGATTTTGGCGCAATCGGGGACATCGTTTTCCGATGTGCTTGCCAGCTATCGCATGGTGATTTTCGTGCTGTTGCTGTTTGCCACGGCGCTGCTTTTGGCGGCGCTGGTGTTCTTGATCACCATCGTCACCCTGAACCGCCGGATATCGGCCATTCAACGGTCGGGTATTCAGGTGGCATCGTTGCTGATCAGCCGCGAGACCCGTGCGGTTTACATCAACGATATGGAATTTGCCCTGACCGAAGCGGCGATTGAGACGCTTTCCGTGCTAGCCGAGGCGCGGATGGATGACGAGGTGATGACCGGCGCGCAGATCGAGGGCGTTATCTCTGGCCGCAATGCCGTGGATTGCGACGAGGCGGCGGGGGCCACCCGGATCAAGCGGTTGCGCGATGCGCTGGGCAATCAGATGGTCAGTGAGTTGTTGGTGAAAACCATCGCTCGGCGGGGCTATGTGCTGGCGGTCGGCAAGGATGTCATTCGCGTGATGTAGTGACATTTTGTCTGCGCCCTTGTTTATGGTGGCGATCTTTGCGACACGTTTGCAGGGTTAGACGCTGGGGGCGGCTGTGGACGGACAACCGGAAATCGTCACAAAGGTGATCGGCTGGCTTAATCAAGCAGCTGATATCGCCTTGGATTGGCTGCTAAGCCCCGCCGCATGGTCGCAGTTTGGGCTTTTGGTGGCGGCGTTTGTGGCAGCCGTTTATGCCACCAAACGCTTGCAGCCCATTTTGCAGCGGCTGATTGCCCCGCCAGAGGGCCGCGAGGGGATGATCGTCACCGCACGGATATTCGTGCTGCGGTTCTTGCCGCTTTTGATGCCGCTGCTGGCCTATGGCCTGACGGCGGCGGGCGAGGAAGTGACGCGGTCGATCTTTGGATCAGGGGCGGTAATTGCCTTTGGCAAACGGGTATTCTTGTTCCTTGCGGCGCGGATTTTCGTACGTGAAGTGCTGACCGATGGCTTCCTGCGGCTGCTGGGGCGTTATGTTCTTGTTCCGGTGGCAGCGCTCTATGCCCTTGGTGTGCTTGATGAAATATCGCTTCGGTTGGAAGAAACCGTGGTGGCGCTGGGCAATATCCGGTTCTCGGTGATGTCACTGATCCGGGGGGTGATTGCGGGCAGCCTTTTGTTCTGGGCGGGGACGTGGTCGAACCGTCAAAGTGCCGATTACATCAAGGCGCAACCGGCGCTGCGGCCTGCGACGCGCGAACTGGCGGTGAAGGCCGCCGAGATCACGATCTTTGGTGCGGCATTCTTGTTGCTGATGTCGATCATGGGAATAGACCTGACCGCCGTGGCCGTTTTGGGCGGTGCGTTGGGTGTGGGAATTGGCCTTGGGTTACAACAGATCGCGGCCAACTTTGTGTCGGGGATCATTCTGCTGATCGAGGGGCAAACCACGGTTGGCGACTATGTTGAACTGGATGGCGGCGAGAAGGGCACCATCGTCAAGATGACCGCAAGGGCCTGTATTCTAGAGACTTTTGACGGCAAGTGGATCGTGGTTCCGAACGATCATTTCATCACGACGCGGGTGGTGAACTATTCTGATCAGGGGTCTGCCAATCGGCTGGAAGCGTTGTTTTCGGTCAGCTATGACACCGATATCAACCGGGTACCGGGGATCATTGAGGCGGCAATTGGGGCCTTGCCCTTTGTGCTGGCCAAACCCGATGGGCCAGACTGCGAACTAAAGGGATTTGGCGAAAGTGCCGTTGATTTCGTTGTAGAATATTGGGTTAATGGCATTGACGATGGCAAGAACAAATACAGCAGTCCGGTGCTGTTTGCGATCTGGAATGCGCTGAAGGCCGAGGGGATCGAGATGCCTTATCCGCAACGGGTGATCGAGATTAAGGGCGGGATGCCGAAATGATCGACGCTTTGGTCATTGGTGCTGGACCTGCGGGGCTGATGGCGGCGGAAGAGCTGGCGCGGGCGGGGCGGCGGGTGGTGATTTGCGAGGCCAAGGCCAGCCCGGCGCGCAAGTTTCTGATGGCGGGAAAGTCGGGGCTGAACGTCACGAAAAACGAGCCTTTGCAGGGATTTACGGCGCATTACGATGCGGCGGAATGGCTGGCACCGATGCTGGCGGATTTTGGCCCTGAGGCGGTGCAGGACTGGTGCCGGGGTTTGGGGCAAGAGGTTTTCACCGGGTCATCGGGGCGGGTGTTTCCAGTGGCGATGAAAGCCTCGCCCTTGCTGCGTGCATGGCTGTTTCGGCTGGGCGAAATGGGCGTTTCCTTGCGCACGCGGTGGCGGTGGGACGGGTTTGAGGGAGCGGGGCTGCGGTTTCAAACCCCTGATAATGTTCAAGTTTTGCAGCCAAAGGTGACGGTCTTGGCGCTGGGCGGGGCGAGTTGGTCGCGGCTGGGGTCGGACGCGAAATGGGTGGCTTTTTTGGCGGAAAAAGGCGTGGGAATGACGCCATTTGCGCCCGCCAATATGGGCTTTTCGGTAGACTGGTCGGCGCATATGGCGCGGTTCTTTGGCTCGCCGGTAAAAGGCGTGGCTTTGTGCGTGGGTAGCCGACGCGAGCGGGGAGAATTTGTGTTATCTTCCAAAGGTTTGGAGGGTGGCGGGATCTACGCGGTCAGCCGGGATTTGCGGCTGGGGGGGCAGTTGGTTCTGGACCTTTTGCCCGACATCGCCGAGGCAGAAGTTGCGGCGCGGCTGGGGCGGATGCGGGCAGGGGAGACTGCTGCTAACCGATTGAGAAAGTTGGGAATTTCTCCGGTTTCAGTGGCGCTGGTGCAAGAGTTTGGCCGGGGTTTGCCGCTGATTCAGGCCGTAAAGGCGCTGCCGATCCGGCTGATTGGCCCGCGGCCAATGGATGAGGCGATATCGGTAGCG
>JBAVTI010000286.1:0-3157 GCA_049696055.1 Paracoccaceae bacterium
AATCGACAAAGGACATGTTTGGGTCCATGTCGTGGATCGACTTGCCGGCATCTTGTTCAAGGTGGATACGCTCAACCCGCACCAGGCGGGCGACGCCGGGAGACATTTCGACCAGCACTTCGCCCTCGCCGACGATCGGGTGGTAAAGCTGGGAAATCTGATAGCCTTGCGGCAGGTCGGGGTAGAAGTAATTCTTGCGGTCAAAGGCGGAAAACAGATTGATCTGCGCCTTGAGGCCAAGCCCGGTGCGCACCGCTTGTTCGATGCAGAATTCGTTGATCACCGGCAGCATCCCCGGCATCGCCGCATCAACGAACGAGACGTTCGAGTTCGGCTCGGCGCCGACTTGGGTCGAGGCACCGGAAAACAGTTTGGAATTGGACGAAACCTGCGCATGGATTTCCATGCCGATGACCAGTTCCCAATCATGCTTTGCGCCAGCGATGACTTTGGGTTTGGGGGCTGTGTAGGTCAGGTCGAGCATGGCATATTCCTTGGCGGTTTGGGGTCTTTCTAGGCATCTGGCGCGCGCGGGGCAAGGGTGACACGCGCGGAAAGTCGCCCATTGACCGGCCCCCGGGTTGCCACAATAGGTTTGAGGCGGCAAAAACGACGGGTCGTGCAGGGGGCACGGGGTCTGAGGCTGCTGTCACCATGGGTTTGAAAACTGTGTGTTTGGGTCTTGTTCTGGCCCTGCCTTTGGCCTGCACCAAGGTCAATCTGCCGGAACTGACCGCGCTTCCCGCCTCGTCCTTGCCCGCCATGCGTTGGGATCATCGTCCCGAAGCTGCGGAATGGACAACGCAAACCCTTGTCGCGGTATCGTCGCAAGATCCGGTTCTGGCGCAATCGGTGCCCTCGGATATTGCGGCTTGGTGTCCGGGCTATGTAACGGCCGATCTGCATCAGCGCCGTGCATTTTGGGTGGCGATGCTGTCGGCGGTGGCAAAATACGAAAGCTCGTGGAACCCAACCGCGTCTGGCGGCGGGGGGCGCTATATCGGGCTTACCCAAATCTCGCCCAAGACCGCGCGCAACCATGGCTGTGCGGCGACCAGTGCCGGGGCGTTAAAGGACGGGTCGGCCAATCTGGCCTGTGCGGTAAAGATCGTGGCCGCGCAGGTTGGGCGTGATCGGGCGGTTTCGGGCAACGGTCGGCGCGGCATGGGGCGCGACTGGGGGCCGTTCAGCAAAGCGGCAAAGCGGGCCGAAATGCAAAGCTGGACCAAGGCGCAAAGCTACTGCCAGTAGGCAGATGCCCTGCCCTTCTTGCCTTTCTTCTGTTCAAAAATATCCCCGCCGGAGGCCCGTTTCTAAGGCCATTCACGCACCGGGCGGCAATAGAAAGTAATCAGGCACCCAGCATCCGGGTCGCCATTTCGCCTAGATCACGGCTAAGGCCCGGCGTGGCGAGGATGCGCGAAAGTTGGTCCCGGATCATCGCCTGTCGGTCGGCATCGTAGCGCGACCACGTCTCGAAGGCGGTAGACATGCGGGCGGCAGTTTGTGGGTTCAGCGGATCAAGTTTGATCAGCCAGTCGGCAACCAGCGTATAGGTTGCGCCCGAAGCCTGATGAAAGCCTGCGTGGTTGGCGGCGATCGCGCCGATCACTGCGCGGAAGCGGTTGGGGTTTTTCCAGTCGAACAGTTTGTGCCGGGTCAGGCGGGCAGTGATTTCCGCCGCTTTTTCCGGGGCCGCATAGCTGATTTGCAGGGCAAACCACTTGTCCAGCACCAGACGGTCGGCGGACCAATGCGCCTCGAATGCGTCGAGTTCAAGTTGGCCTTTGCCAATGTCGAGAAGGCAAGACAGGGCGCCGATCTGATCGGTCATGTTGTTGGCGGCGGCGTAAAGCGCCTGTGCTGACTTGCCCGCATCGTTGCGCGACTGCAGCGCGAGGGCTGCCAGTTTCAGCGCGCGGCGGCCTGCGGTTTCGGCGGTCGAGGTGAAGGGGCCGTTGTCGGTTAGGGTGTCGATCATGCCGGGCAGGATGGGGGCCAGTTTTTTGGCAAGAAACTTGCCCATGCGACGGCGGGCAGCATAAATCGCTTGCGGATCAGGCACATGGCCTGCGGCGTGCAGGGTTTGCGCCATGTCATCTTCGGCAGGCAGGCGCAAAGCAAGGGCGCGGAACGCTGGATCGAGGCTTTCATCGGTGGCAACAAGGGTGAGCGCATCAAGCCAATCGGCGCTGGGGTCGGCGCCGTGCAGGATCATGCCCGACAGCACGTCTTTGGCCAGCGCGCGGCCTGCCTCCCATTTGTTGAAGGGATCGGTGTCGTGGGCAAGCAGGAAGGCGCGGTCGATGGCCGAGGTTTCGCGCTCTAGAATAACCGGGGCGGAAAAGCCGCGCAGGATAGAGGCGATCGGTTTGGAGGCGAGGTTGGGGAAGCTGAAGCTTTGTTTAAGTTCAGTCATTTCCAGAACGGTGGTTGGCAATACCTCGTCGCCGTTGGGGTTCAGCAAGCCGATAGCAACCGGAATGACCTTGGGTTGTTTGGTGGTCTGGCCCGGGGTGGGCGGCAATTCTTGTTGCAGATGAAGGGTATAGGTGCCGTCCTTAAAGTCTTCGGTAGCGTGCAGGCGCGGGGTTCCGGCTTCGGTATACCAGCGTTTGAACTGCGAAAGATCGCGGCCAGTGGTGTCTTCAAACACCATGAGCCAATCTTCGATGGTAGCTGCGTCACCATCGTGGCGGGTGAAATAGAGGTCGAGCGCACGCGCATAGTCGGCGTCACCGACGAGGCGTTTAAGCATGCCGATCACCTCGGCGCCCTTTTCATAGACGGTGGCGGTGTAGAAATTGTTGATCTCGACGTAATGGTCGGGGCGCACCGGGTGGGCCAAGGGGCCGCCATCCTCGCGGAACTGGCGGCCACGCAGCATCAGCACGTCTTCGATACGCTTGACGGCGTGGCTGCGCATGTCGCCGGAAAACTGCTGATCGCGGAACACAGTCAGGCCTTCCTTCAGGCACAGCTGAAACCAATCACGGCAGGTGATGCGGTTGCCGGTCCAGTTGTGAAAATACTCATGGGCGATGATCGCCTCGATCCGGCCAAAGTCTTCGTCGGTGGCGGTTTCAGGCAGGGCCAAAACGAACTTGGAGTTGAAAATGTTCAAGCCCTTGTTCTCCATAGCCCCCATATTGAAGTC
>JBAVTI010000287.1:0-11127 GCA_049696055.1 Paracoccaceae bacterium
GCGAAACCAGATCGTCAGCGGTGATGTCTGTCCCCTGCGGCGAGACGGCATCGGCGGTGGCGGTATTGTCGATCACCTCGGCGTCGATATCGGCTTGGGTGACGGTATAAGGGCCGGTGCAAACAAGGTCGCTGCCGGGCGCAAGCGTCACCGGATCAGGCTGATCGCAGGTGAGGACTGGTACTTTGGAATCGGTGACCACCACGTTAGACAGCGTCACGTCGCCGGTGTTTTCGGCAATGATCGTGTAGGTGATCGTTGCACCAAGGGCAGCACCGGAGGCGGGAGCGGCCGATTTGGTAACCGTCAGCTCGGGGTTGGTGGCGGCGGCGACATTTGCGGTGTCGGGCAGCGATTGCACCGGGGTGGGGTTGGGGCTGGCGGGTGCGAAGATCGACTTGGCGGTCGCCTCATTCAGCACAAAGCCGCGATCCATGTCGGCTTGGGTAACAGTGTAGGTTGCCGGACAGTTCACCACGTCAAGCTGATCAAAGGTCTGGGTGCCGCCGACGCTGTCAAAGCACAAGGTATCGCCCGAGATCGGGCTGATCTGATCGTCGAAGATCGTCACATCCGAGGCGTAGCCCGCGGTTCCGGTATTGGTGACCTGATAGTTGTAGGTGATGGTCTGGCCAACCTGATTGAAGGTGGCAGCACCGCTGGAAACGCTTTGCACGGTTTTCACAATGGAAAGGGCGGGAGTGCCAGAGTTCGGGATGGTGACGGTATCGACGGGCGATGTGGTGGTGCCATCGGTTGCGGTGGCGTTATTTGTGGTTGAGGCGACAGCGATATCGCCTGCGGTCAGGGTATAGCTGCCGGTGCAGTTGATCGACGCGCCGGGCAGCAGGCCGCCGACCGGCAGGGCCGGGCAGCTGACAGACGGGATCAGGTTGTCGGAAACCGTGATTGGCGCGGTGATAGTGACGTTGCCAGAGTTCAGCACGAGGTAATTGTAGTCGATGCTATTGCCGTTGAAGAAATCGCCCGGCTGATCTTCGAGCGTTGATTTCGTCAGCGTCAATGCAGGTGCCTGAATGGCGGGCACCACCACGGCGTCGGTATTCGTCGAGGTCAGCGTCGGGCTGCCAATCGGCCCGGTGTAGGCCGAGGCGGTATTGGTCACGCCGCCGGCGTTGATATCTGCAAGAACGGTCGTATAGGTGCCGGTACAAAGAATGGTGCCACCCGGCGCAATTGGCCCGGCAGGACAGGTGATGCCCGACGGGATCAACGGGTCGTTAATCGCAACCTGCGCGGTGATGGTAGTGTTGCCGGTGTTGGTGACCAGAAACTCATAGGCGAGGGCCACGCCGGGCGCGTTGAAACTGGTGGGCGACGCCACCGCGAGCCGTTTATCAACAGTCATCGACGGCAGTTTGGGCAGCGTAACGGTGGTGGGGTCGTTGTCCGTGGCCGCGATGCCGGATTCGTCTGATGTGTCGGTAACGGCGGGGCCTGTCGGTGGCGTGCCCGAGGCGGTGGCTTGGTTAACCACGGAACCCGCGTCGATGTGTGCTTGGGTCAGCACGATAGATGCGGTGATCGTGGTACTATCCACGGCCCCCGGCGCGAGGCTGGCAATCGGGCCGCCAGACAGGGTGACACCGACAAGTGGGTCGGTAATCGAGACATTGTTCAGCGTGACGTTGCCGGTGTTGGTGACGGCAAGGGTATAGTTGATCCGGTCACCCGGATCGGCGCGGCCATTGGCGTTCAGATCGACCAAGGTGCCGGTTTTGACCAGTGCAAGCGACGGTGCCGAGGCCAGCGGCGTTGTGGTGGGTGTGTTATTGCCGTTGGCAGTACCGGACACATCGGTGACCGGGGTGCCGGTCGGGCTTGTAGAACTTGCGGTGGCAGAGTTGGCGATGGTGCCTGCGTTTACGTCGGCCTGCGTCAGCGTATAAGTTGCCGTAAAGGTTGATGTTTCAGTAGGGCGAAGGTCGGTTGGTGTGCCAACGCCGGCGTCATAATTACCGCCGCCCGAAACATAGGCCGGGGTGGGAAGTGTGCCGGTACCGGTAAAGCCAGCGGGATTCTCGGCGACCGACGTATTGAAAACGGTGGTGTTGCCCGTGTTGGTGATCACATAGGTATAGCTGATGGTATCGCCCGCGTCGGCGCGCGCATTGGCCCCCAAATTGGCGACCGAGGTTTTCAAAAGCGCAACGGAAGGGGTGCGGGTCAGGGCCACATTGGTAGGATCGTCGTCCGGTGGGGTGATGCCGGATTCGTCTGACACATCGGTGACAGAAGGCCCGGTTGGTGGGGTGCCAGAGGCGGTCGCCTGGTTTTGAACGGTACCTGCATCAATATTGGCTTGGGTAAGCAGATAGCTGGCGGCGAAAGTGGTGGTGTTCACGGCACCCGGCGCAAGGCTGGCGATGGGGCCACCGGTCAGGGCGACACCAAGCAGCGGGTCGGTAACAGTGACGTTGGTCAGCGTGACGTTGCCGGTGTTACGCACGGTGAAGGCGTAGGTGATCCGGTCGCCGACATCGGTGCGGCCATTGCCGTTGGTATCGACATAGGCCCCGGTTTTGACCAGCGCGATTTCCGGGCGTGCCGTTACCGTAACGCTTTCGGTCAGATCATCGCCGGTGGTGGTGGGGTCGGTTGCATCTGATGTGGCACGGGTGGTGGTATTGGTAATGGTCTGACCGCCAAGACCGGTTTTAACCGTGCCCTCTAGCGTGAGCGTGGCAGAGCCGCCTGAGGCGATCGAAGGCAAGCTCCATAATCCTGATGCTGCGGTGTAGGAACCTGCAGTGGCGGTGCCGTTGTTGGCAGTGGCGGTCAGCGATGCGGGCAGGATATCGGTCAGCGATATGTTTCGCGCAACGGCAGGCCCGGCATTGGTGACAGTGATCGCGAAGGTGACCGTATCGCCGTCATTCACCGTGGCGCTGGCGCTGGTGCGGGTTTTGACGGTGACGAGGTTTGCCTGATTCAGGAAGGTGTTGGTATAGGTGCAGGTGATATCATCGCCGCTGATCAATGCGGGGGTGGTGAAGCTGGCACCCGAGCCCGGCGAAATAGAGGTGCCGCCCGCCAAGGCGTTAGAGCAGCTGTAGGCGCGGGTGTAGTTTGCCGCGGCCGAGGTTCCGGCAAGGGTTTCTGCAAAGCTGTAGGTTTGGCCAGCGGTGGCGGTGGCAAGGGTGGCAGTGCCATTGGTGACCGTGGTGCCGGTGCCGCCCGTGGTGGTGGTTGCAGGGCCACCAGTGCCGGTGATCGACAAAGTGAACTGATCGGTAGCCTGATCGCGGCCCGGCGTGCCGTTCAGCGTTTTAACCAGCCGCAGCTTTGGCGCGCGCACGGGGTTCGGGGTTTGCACCTGATTATTGCCAGCGGTTCCAACCGCCCCACCGTTGCGATCGTTGTTGGCACCGGTTTGGCCGGTGAATATGACCTCGGTTTCGGTGCCGCCAAGGGGCAGGGCATAACTGAAAGTGCAGACCGTAGTATTATTGGGGGCAACGGCGGAAATGTCGGCTGGCACGGCTGGGGTGCAAACCAGCGCGCTGATCGTGCCGATATTGGCAGTGGGCGTGCAAGACGCATTGCGCGCGGTGTTCGGCCCGGCGTTGGTGCAGGTAAGGGTCAGACCGGTGTGGGTGGTGCCCGGCACGATGGGCGCGGGCAGGTTAGAGAACGCAGGCGACATATCGGCGGTTTCGGTAGAGACCGAGATATAGAAGGCATCGCCCGCACCGGTGCTGGAGTTCGACGACCACGGCAGGTTTTTGCTGGCGCGCAGGTAAACCCGAAGGCGGATTTTGGTGACACTGTCGCCGATCACCTGAACCGTGCCGCACGCGCCTTTGTCAGTGGCCGCCGCGGTGCAGCTTGCGCCGGGGTTAACGCTGTTGCTGCTGGCCGAATTGCCCGACACCGCAAGCACACCGTTGGTGGATTTCAAGGTCCAGCCGGATGCGCCAACCGAGGAACCCGGCAAAATATCAAATTCGCTCGTGAAGCCCTTGGGGTTATTGGTGGCGCCAAAGCTGCCGCCAAGCCCCGAAAGATGCAGCATCGGATTGCTGACCGGCACGTTGAATTCGATATCCAGATCGGCCATCTGGATGCGCCCGGTGGTGGGCGCGCCGGCAAGATGCAGCGCATGGGCCGACGCTGTCATCCGCACGCCGTAGTTGGTGCCGGTGTTGATACCAGTGCCGACCGCATCCGTCGGCAAAGCGGTGAAGTTGGCATTTGCAGGCGAGCCAATACCATTGAGCGGGCCGAAATAGGTGCTGGGGTTCTGATCCGCAGGCGAGCCGATAAACAGACCGGTGCCGGATGAGGCGATGTTCGTGGGCAAGGTGTATTGCTGGTTCAGTAAGGTAAACGTCGCCGTTGGAACCGGCGCGGGGCTTACGCCAATAAAGGTTGTTCCAGCCGGGTTATCGGTGTTCGCCCGCAGGGTGATGGGCAGCGAAGTGATGGTGACGCCCTGCGCGCCGGACGCCGTGCCGCCGCCTGCGTTGAACTCGATCGAACTTTGCGCCTGTGCCTGCTGCGCGCCGACGAGCAGCCCCATGAAAATCAGGGCGACCGCCAAATTGGCTACCAAACCACGCACACGCAAAACAAAAGTTCGCATCGTCAACTCCACTCGCCGGACTGCACTGTAAATATTAATGAGCGAAAACAATTGTTTATGCATTTTTCATGCGAAAACTCTTCCTGGATTGCCATCGGCAGCCCAGACATGTTTGAGGTAAGGCCCGCTCGTGGTTGGGACATTTTTTCCCGTTTTTTGGCAAATAAATGCGCATTCGTACAACAGTTCGTTTACCAATCTGAGACTGCAATGGCGACGGAAAACCCCGGTTCACGCGATTCGCAGGTGTTACGTGACATCTTAACCACAGCGTTTTAGGCTTTTGCGCGACAAGGCTTTAGGCTGCGGAATGAGGCAAAAATCAACTTTGGGTTGAAATTCAAGGACCTGCCGGATTCATCGCAGAGTTAAGCTGCGAAGTGCCGTTGTCGCCGCCTATCTGCCACCAAATCTCGGACAGGGTTAAAATATTGCTGATCAGTCTGGGATGTTTTCCGACCAAAGTCCGTTTCTTTTGCTGCGGCATCTTATAGGGTGGCGCGATGAATTCAGGTGAAAAACAAAGCTTTACCAAGCGATTGAAGGTATGGTCAACGTGGTCGCTGGCGACACAGTTCGCCTTTGCGGGCGGCGTGGTCATGTTTTTGGCCATGCTTGGCGCCGGAATTTGGGTATCGGCCCGAATCGAAGAGACGGTGGTTCGCAACACGGCCAACGCGACGGCGCTTTACATGGAAAGCTTTATTTCCCCGTTGAGCCAGGATCTTGCCAACGCATCGGTGCTTTCCCAAGGGGCGCGGCGGGCGCTGGATGAGATTTTCACCGATACCCCGCTGGGCGAGCGCGTGGTGTCTTTTAAAATCTGGAAACAGGACGGTCTGGTTGTTGAATCTTCGAACAAGGAAATCATCGGCAAGACCTTTGAAGTGACCGACAACCTGAAGCTGGCCTGGGCCGGTGAAGTGCGGGCGACGTTCGAGGATTTGGGTGATCTGGAAGATAAGGCGGAGGGTGCGCTGGGAATTCCCTTGTTGGAAATCTACAGCCCAATCCGCGAGGTTTGGTCGGGACGTATTATTGCCGTTGCCGAGTTCTATGAAGTTGCAACGGAATTGCAGAACGATCTGTTGTTGGCACGGCGCAACAGTTGGGCCGCCGTGGCGCTGGTGATGGCGCTGATCGGGACCAGCCTCTATGCAATTGTGCTGCGCGGTAGCCGCACGATTGACCGTCAAGTTGAAGCGTTAACCGAAATGTCGGCACGCAATACGGCGCTGCGGATGCGGGTGCAGAACGCCGCAGGGCGATTTTCGGCAATGAACGATCAGGCGTTGCGCCGGATCGGGGCCGATTTGCATGATGGACCCGCGCAGTTGATGGGTTTTGCGGCGCTTCGGCTGGATGATCTGCGGTCGGAAGTGAAGACGACAAAGGCAATGGCCGATCTGGATACGGTTGAACGGGCGGTAAAGGATGCCATCCGCGAAATTCGCAACATCGCGCGTGGGGTATCGTTGCCGGAAATCGAGCGCCGCGCGGTATGTGATCTGGTGCAAAGCGTGGTGGATGCCCATGCCGCGCGCACCGGAACCGAGGTGAAGGTGGTGTGCGATATTCCTGATACCGTAAACCTGCCCGCCGCCGTGAAGATCTGTGTTTATCGGTTCGTGCAAGAAGGCCTGAACAACGCGTGGCGCTATGCCGAAGGCAAAGGCCAGCAGGTTCAGCTTGGGATTGAGGAACAGGTGATGCATCTTTCCGTTTTGGATAGCGGGCCGGGGTTTGATGACCCTAAGGCCGAGACGGGTCTGAACGAAAGCGATGGCGGATTGGGTCTGACCGGCTTGATGGACCGTGTTGAAAGCCTTGGTGGCGTGTTTGAGAAGCGTAACCGCACGGCTTTGGCCAACGGCGGTGGGGCCGAGTTGAGAATGATTTTGGACTTGAGGGGAACAGCATGAATCCGATCCGTATCGTTGTGGCAGATGATCATCCGCTATACCGCGAAGGCGTGGCGCGCAGCCTGACTGATGACCCGGAGTTGTCGGTGGTGGGCCAAGCGCAGGACGCGGAAGGTGCCTATGAGCTGACTGAACGATTGCGGCCGGATGTGGTGCTGCTCGACATTTCGATGCCGCTGGGAGGGGGTATTGGCGCGCTGAGCAAGATCATGGCGTTGGAAAAGCCGCCGTTTGTGGCAATGCTGACCGCATCTGAGGAAGATGACGACGTGATGCAGGCGCTAAAGCTTGGCGCGCTGGGGTATATCTTGAAAGGTGTCGGATCGCGCGAGTTGGTGCGGCTGGTCAAGGATATCGCTGCGGGGCAATCGTATGTGTCGCCTGCCTTGGCGGGGCGGATATTGAATGCCATGCGGGCGAAACCCGAGGCGAAGGCCAAACCGGCAAACCCGTTGGATGATCTGTCCAAGCGCGAAGAAGATATCCTGCGGCTGGTGGCCGAGGGGAAAAGCAACAAGGAAGTCGGGCGGTCGCTGGATTTGCAGGAAAAGACCGTCAAGCATTACATGACGTCGATTCTGCAGAAATTGCAGGTGCGTAACCGGGTAGAGGCCGCCGTGCTGGCGCGCGACCATTTGCAGAAATAGGGTAGGGCTTGGGCGTTTTTGGCCGGGATTACAGGCCCAGAAAGGCACGCATCCGGGAGCGGTCTTTTGACGTGGCGGCGCGGCGGGTCACCGTGTTGCCGTTCGGGTCGATCAACAGATAGGTCTTGCCTTTGATGGTTTCCGTCCAGCCATTGGCATCGATCAACTGCACGGTGCCATTGCGTTCGTTGACAAGGACAATGCTTACGGCGGTGCCGCGTTGGGCGGGATTGCGGATCCGGTCGCGGTACGAGGAAAGGCGGCTGCGGTCTGCCGCGGTTGCCTTGCGGCGTTCGGTTACGCGGCCACGCGCGTCAATGCGTTCGTAGATACCATTGCGGACAATCTCGACGCTACCATCGGCGGCAAACAGGTGGACGCCGTCGCCGCCATAGTTGCCACCGCTGGAGGATTGCGTGCCGTCGTCAGAAGTAGTGGAACCGCTTGCGCCAGAGCTACCGGAATTGGAACCAGAACTGCTGCCGCCATCGTCAGTGCCGCCATCGTCGGTGCCGCTGCCACCGTCAGAACCGCCGTTGTCATCGCCGCCGCCATCGTCATCGCTGCCGCTGTTGTCGCTGCCGCTGCCGCTATTGTCGTCGTTGCCATCGTCGTTGCCGCCACTATCGCCGTCGCCGCTGTTGTCTTCGCCACCGCCATCGGCCAAGGCTGCCGACGCATGCCAAACGGTGCCAGACATGACCATGGGCAAGCCGATCCAGAGCAGTAAAGAAAGGATCAGCATCGTTTTAGGGTAACGCATAATCTGGCGGGCCTTTGAAAGATGTTCTTTGAAGTAGCAAAGTCGACGCCAGCATATGCCATTGCGCCAACTTTGCATCATATTCATATCGTCGGATGACCCGGCAATAATTGTCGTTTGGGCCTTAGCGGAGCGCCATCAGGCGATCAATGTCTGCTTGAGTGGCGGCCCGCTGTTCGATGGTTTCGTTGGCGGCATTCTTACGCTCGTAACGGCCGTTCTGGATTTCTTCCTTGGTGCCATCCGAATAGACGACTTCGATGTTGCCGCCCGTTGCTTCTACTTTCGAAACACCGGGGGAGACCGAACCACTGGTTGTTCCGGTGGTGCCATTGTCGTCGAGGCTGCCGGTGGTGCCGTCGTCATCGGAGCCGTTGTCGTCGTCGCTGCCGTCATCATCGGAACCGTTGTCGTCGTCGCTGCCGTTATCGTCGGAGCCGTTGTCGTCGGAGCCGCCGTTATCGTCGGAACCGCCATTGTCGTCACTGCCGCCGTTATCGCCACTGCCGCCCTCGTTGTCGCTATCAGCAAGCGCCATCGAGGCGTCGAGCGAGAACAGGCCGGACGCGGTATCAAAGCTGATCTGGAAAGGAGCTGCCGACAGAAGCGCGGTTGCGCCAAGCAGGGTCAGCATACGGGTTGGTTTTGCGATCAAGTCGAACATCTGTTTTCTCCATGTGATGGCCCACAGTCATTGCGGGTCTGAAATCTTCATGACACAGGCAACCCGTGTTATCGAAGACCCGGCAGACCATTGCCACGGGGGACCAGACCTCTGACATCGACCCATAATACCTTGGTCTGATGCCGTCTTCGGACCAAGGTCTGCAAGATTGCGGTTTTAAGAAGAAAACGCAGGTTGGCGCAGGGATTTAGCGCATGCCGTAGTAGAGGCCGACCACATGTTCAGCCTCGGCAAAAAACAACCAGCGGGCGGTGAAGGCGCAGGCGAGGTGCACGATCAGCGCGGCGATCAGCAGGGGCCACGGCAGCAATGGATTGATCAGGATCAGCGCGGGCAGAGACGCGGCGGTGATCAGCGCGATGCGGCGCAGTTTGCGGCTGTGTTTGCGGGCGACGACATGGATCATTTCGCGCAGCAGGTAGTTGTCGGCGGTATGGGGTTGGGCGAACACCCTAGGGGTGCCGATGGCGCCAAGACCAGTGGCCGTGCCAAGGGTGGCGCCCCGTTTGGCGAATTGCTGATCGCCAAGCTGGAAGGATGTTGCAAGCAGGGCCATAAGGCCAAGGCCAAGCAGCATGGCCGCGATACCCTGCCCGGCGAGAATGGCCCCGCCCGTCAGCGCAAAGGCCATAAACAGCGCGGGCGTGGACCAGTGGTTCCAACGCGGAATGGTGGCAAGCTGGGCATAGATCATCGACGTGCAGCCGATTGTCACAAGGCAAAGGCCTGCCCCTATGACGCCGAACAGGGGGGGCGGGTTAAGGCCGAGCCATGCCGAGAGTGCGGCGGGGGCAAGCAGAGTCAGGGCGGCAACGGAAGCCCAAGCCTCGCGGCTAAGCCAGCTGGTGCGCCACTGGGTAAAAGCGCGCAGCGCACGTTGTGGGTTGCCAAGGTGGAAGGTCGAGGCCATCAGGCCGCCAACAGCAAGGGCGTAGCCAAGGCCGTAGTGAAAGAAGGCAAGCCAGCCGGTTGGGGTGGCGAGGCCCAGCCCAAGGTAGGCAAGGTAGCCAAAGCCAAGGCCCGACAGCACGGTGAACAGGATAACGGAAGGGGCGGGGTGCATCAGATTTTCCCCAGCACGCGATCAAGCCAGCCCGCAAAGCCGGTGGCTTGAATGTCTAGCAGCGGGGCAAGAAGCGATGCCTGTTGTGGCGCGTCTTTCTGACGGGGTGGCAGGTATTTGTTGGTGGGTTTGGTTTTCAGTTCGGGCATCAGGTCGTAGCCTGCGCGTTGCGCGACCAGTTGGCTGACGGCGCTATTTGGATCGCCAAGGTCGCCAAAGTGGCGCGCGCCCGTGGGGCAGGTGCGCACGCAGGCAGGCTCTCGGTCTATTTCGGGCAGGTTTTCGTTGTAGATGCGGTCAACGCAGAGGGTGCATTTCTTCATCACCCCGGCGTCGGCATCCATTTCGCGCGCGCCGTAAGGGCAAGCCCATGCGCACAGGCCGCAGCCGATACAGGCGTCTTCGTTGACCAGAACGATGCCGTCTTCGACCCGTTTGTAGCTGGCCCCGGTGGGGCAGACGGTAACGCAAGGCGCGTCATCGCAATGCAGGCAGGAGCGGGGGAAGTTGATGATTTGCGCGGGGCCTTCGGGCGGTTGCACCTCGTAGCTGTGGACGCGGTTAAGGAAAGTGCCAGAGGGGTTGGCACCATGGGCGTCTTGATCGGATAGCGGTGCGCCGTAGCCTTGGTCGTTCCAGCCTTTGCAGGCGGTGACGCAGGCCTGACAGCCAACACAGGTATCAAGGTCGATCACCAGGCCCAGTTTCTTTTCGGTATGTCCGGGAAGGCAGGTCATGCTTGGCCCCTTTTGCCGGGTGGCGATGGGATCGGCGGGAAG
Organism: Paracoccaceae bacterium; assembly: GCA_049696055.1. Lineage (GTDB taxonomy): Bacteria > Pseudomonadota > Alphaproteobacteria > Rhodobacterales > Rhodobacteraceae > JBAVTI01. The sequence continues at coordinate 10,466 of JBAVTI010000287.1, forward strand.
GCGGGTTGGGATTGCGTTGGGGCGGTGGTTTTTTCGATTTTCACGCGCAGGTCAAACCAAGCGGCCTGGCCAGTGACCGGATCAGAGTTTGACCAGCGATGGCCGTCGCCCTTTTCGGGCAGCAATTCGTGGATCAGGTGGTTCAGAAGGAAGCCTTTGGTGGCCTCGGGGGCGTTATCGTCCAGACCCCAGGTGCCTTTGCGTTTGCCAATGGCGTTCCATGTCCAGACCGTGTTCTCGTTCAGCGCGGCCATGTGGGCGACGGGGACGGTAATGGTGCCGGAAGGCGAGGTGACGCGGGCCCAATCGCCTTCGGTAAAGCCGTGTTCGGCCCAGACTTTGGTGGGCACATAAAGCGGGTTATGGCCGTGGATCTGGCGCAGCCACGCGTTTTGCGACCCCCATGAATGATACATCGCCATCGGGCGTTGGGTCAGGGCGTGGAGGGGATATTGCGCACCCGCAGTATCGCCAAAGGGCGGATACCACAGGGGCAGCGGGTCCATCGACAGCTTTAGTTGCGGGCGCAAATGATCGGGGGGTTGGCGCGGGCCCTGGCCTTCGGCGGCAAGTTGAAAGCGGCGCATCGGTTCAGAGTAGATCGAGAACAGGTAGGGCTGTGGGGCATCGTAAAAGCCCAGCCGAACCGCCCAATCCTGATA
>JBAVTI010000288.1:0-1525 GCA_049696055.1 Paracoccaceae bacterium
TGCGCGCCCTTGGCCTGATCGACGCGACGCCCGAGGCCGAAGCGCGGCGCAATATTGTCGTCACCCCATTTTGGGCGGCAGGTGATGCCACCCAAGCCATTGTCGACACGCTGACCCTTGCGCTTGCCGCCGCTGTGGCACGGCTTGGGGGTGCAGCCCCCGCGCTTTACCACATCGACGCCACCCAGATCGGCACCCCCCGCGCCCGCACCCTGCCCGAAGAAATCGCCCGCGTGGTGCGGGCGCGCGCCGCCAATCCGGCTTGGGCCAATGGCATGATGAACCACGGCTTCCGAGGGGCTGCCGAAGTGGCGGCCACGCTTGATCACCTTGCCGCCTTTGCGCATCTTACCCGCAATGTCCCCGCGCATCTGTTTGATTTGTATCACGAAGCCACGCTTGGCCGCGATGATCTGGTAGCGTTCATGACCCGTGAGAACCCCGCTGCGTTGGCCGCGATGCGCGACCGTTTCGCTGCCCTGCGCGACGCGGGCCTGTGGATCACCCGGCGCAATTCGATTGCCGCCACGCTAGAGGTGGGGGCATGACCCATTCCAACGCGCCCATCATTCAGGGTTGGTGCCCCGGCGCGCTGCGCCCGATGCTGTCGGGCGACGGCTATGTGGTGCGGGTGCGTCCGCGCGGCGGTGTGCTGACGCCGGCCCAAGCCACGGGCATCGCCGCCCTTTCCCGTGCGCATGGCAATGGATTGATCGACCTTTCCGCCCGCGCCAACGTGCAATTGCGCGGCGTGACAGCGACCAGTCACCCGGCGTTGATCGACGGTCTGCGCGCCCTTGGCCTGATCGACGCGACGCCCGAGGCCGAAGCGCGGCGCAATATTGTCGTCACCCCGTTTTGGGCGGCAGGTGATGCCACCCAAGCCATTGTCGACACGCTGACCCTTGCGCTTGCCGCCGATGATGCCCCCGCCTTGCCCGGCAAATTCGGCTTTGCGGTAGATACGGGTGCCATGCCGGTCTTGCAGAATGTCTCGGCCGATATCCGCATTGAACGAACCGCCACCGGTGATCTGATTTGCCGCGCGGATGGGTGTGCCACGGGCGCGCACGTTACGGCAGAATCGGCGGCTGCGACGGCCATCGCCCTTGCACGGTGGTTCATAAGATCGGGCGGTATCAGCGGCGGTCGGGGCCGGATGGCGGCCCATATCGCGCGGGTTGCCATGTTGCCCGAGGCCTTTTTGCTGGCGCAGGCTACCTTCGCCGCACCCCCTGCCCCCGCCCCCGGCCCCCATGCCAAGGGTTTCCTCGCAGGCTTTGAATTCGGCCAGATGCAGGCGGAAACCCTTGGTGCATTGGCAACCCTTGGCCCCCTGCGCGTCACCCCATGGCGGATGCTGCTGATCGAGGGGGCATACACAGCACCGCAAATCTCCGGTCTGATCACCACGCCAGATGACCCGATGTTGCGCGTCATCGCCTTCACCGGCGCGCCTGGTTGCCCGCAGGCCTTGCAGCCCACCCGCCCGCTTGCCCGCGCGCTTGGCGTCCATGTGCCGCCG
>JBAVTI010000289.1:0-1975 GCA_049696055.1 Paracoccaceae bacterium
CACCACGCCTTTTAGCGACACCCGGCCATGGGTGGTTTTCAAACCCACAAGGTCATTCCACGCCGCCGGGATGCGCACCGATCCGCCGGTATCCGAACCGATGCCCGCCGGGGCCAACCCAAACGCCACGGAGGTCGCCGCACCAGAGCTGGAGCCGCCCGGCACGGCTTTGGCGTCGTTCACACAGGGCGGCGTTGCGGTCGAGGGGTTCAGCCCCAGCCCCGAAAACGCCAGTTCGGTCATATGGGTCTTGCCCAGACACACCAGCCCCTGCGCAGTTGCGGTGGCCAGAACCTCGGCGTCGGTGGTTGGAATACGGCCCTTCAGCAGCGCCGACCCGGCCTCGCATGCGGCACCTGCGGCGTCGAACAGATCTTTCCAACTGATCGGCACACCGTCAAGCACCGAGGTCCGGGTGCCCGCCTTGGCCCGCCCTGCCGCCGCCATTGCCATGGTGCGCGCCCGGCGGGGCGTGGTGCGGGCATAAATCCGGGCCGCATCAGGGTGGGCGGCGATGGCATCGAGATAGGCCTCGGTCAGTTCAACCGGATGAATTTTCCCGGCCTCGATCCCGCGACCGAGATCACCCGCCGTCATCCACAACCACTTGCTCATGCGCCACCCTTTGCTTTTTAGCCGTCGTGCCTGCGGGAAAACCGGTTTCCAGCTATGCGGGCATCCCTTGGTGGACGGTAGCGTCACAGCAACGCATGGACAATCCCGCGCGCACCGCCATATTTGCACCATGACATATGATACCGACATCCTGATCGCCGGAGGCGGCCTGAATGGCCCCGCCCTTGCCTTGGCTTTGGCGCAGGGGGGGCTGCGTGTCACGGTGATCGACGCGCGCCCTGCCCCGGCGCGGGCCGAAGCGGGGTTTGATGGCCGGGCCTATGCTTTGGCGATTGCGTCGAAACGGTTGCTGACCGTGCTTGGGGTGTGGTCGCGGGTGGCGGCGAAATCACAGCCGATCTTGCAGATCAAGGCATCCGATGGCCATGCAGGGACAGGCCCGGCGCCGTTCTTTCTGACCTTCGATGCGGCAGAGATCGAAGAAGGCCCGATGGGGTTCATGCTGGAGGACCGCCACCTTTACGCGGCATTTCTGGCGGCAATGCTGGAAGACCCACGTATTACCCTTCTTTCGGGTGAAACCGTGGTGGCGCAGGATGTTACGGCGACCGGGGCGTCGGTCACGCTGGCATCGGGCAAAAGCCTGACCGCAAGGCTATTGGTCGGCTGTGATGGCCGTGCTTCGGGCGTGGCCGCGCGCGCGGGCATCAAGCGGACGGGCTGGGGTTACGGCCAAACCGCGCTGGTCACGGCGGTGGCACATCAGCTGCCGCATAACGGGATCGCGCATCAGTATTTCATGCCCGCAGGCCCTTTGGCAATATTGCCGCTGCCGGGGAATGTGTCGTCGATTGTCTGGTCGGAAACCGATACCACCGCAGCCGCCATTCAGGCGCTGCCAGACGCGCAATACCTTGAGATGCTGCGCCCACGCTTTGGCGACTTTCTGGGCGAGATTTCCTTAGCCGGGGCGCGGTTCACCTACCCGTTGAACCTGACGCTGGCCAACAGCTTTATCGCGCCGCGCGTGGCGCTGGTTGGCGATGCAGCGCATGGTGTTCACCCGATTGCGGGGCAAGGGCTTAACCTTGGGCTGCGCGATGTGGGGGCGCTGGCGCAGGTGCTGATCGAAGCACATCGGCGTGGCGAAGACATCGGGGCAGAAGACGTGCTGACCCGTTACCAACAGTGGCGCCGATTCGACAGCACCGCACTTGCACTAGGGATGGATGCGGTCAACCGGCTGTTTTCAAACGATAACCTGATCCTGCGCATGGGGCGTGACGCGGGCCTTGGGATCGTCAACGCCTTCCCAAGTCTGCGCCGCAGATTTATTCGCCAGGCAGCCGGATTGAACGGCGACTTGCCCCGCTTGTTGGCAGGCCAACAAATCTAACCC
>JBAVTI010000290.1:0-2779 GCA_049696055.1 Paracoccaceae bacterium
GGCGGGTTTCTGGATCGGCTGGATTCGGTGATCTTTTCGGCGCCGATCTTCTTTCACCTGACGCGCTATGGCTGGTCTTTGCAATGAACGAACCCCTGAAAGACCGTCGCCCCCTGACCAGTCGCGATACCGGTTGGGCACGGGCGGCAAGCCGGTGGTTGGCGGCCACATCGGTGACGCCGAACCAGGTTTCCATCGGCAGCATGGCGGCCGCTGCCTTGGCGGGCCTTGCGTTTTGGGCCATGGGGGCTGCGGATGGCGCGGCGCGGGCGCTGCTATTGCTGGCGGGTGCGGGGCTGTGTCAGGCCCGGCTGATCTGCAACCTTCTGGATGGCATGGTGGCGGTCGAGGGCGGAAAATCCGCGCCCGACGGGCCGTTCTGGAACGAATTTCCCGACCGCGTGGCCGATATCCTGATCTTTGTCGGACTTGGTCTTGGCCTTGGCCTGCCCGCGCTTGGGTGGGCGGCGGCGACCTTTGCGGTATCGACCGCTTATGTGCGCGAGCTGGGTGCCAAGATCGGCGCACCGTCGGATTTTTCGGGGCCAATGGCCAAACCGCACCGGATGGCGCTGATCACCGGGGCTGCAGGTCTATCCCTTCTGGAACCCCTATGGAGCGGCAACGGCGGGGTGATGACCCTGGCCCTGTGGGGTGTCGCCATCGGGTCCGCCGCCACCGCCCTGCGCCGGGCACTGCGATTGGTGTCATTTCTCAAAAGCCGTTAGGGCATCACCTCGAACCGATCGACATCGACCATGCCGTGATCGGTGATCTTCAGATGCGGAATCACCGGCAGGCACAAAAAGGCAAGTTGCAGGAACGGCTCTTCCAGCACGACGCCCAAACTGCGTGCCGCAGTGCGCAGGGCGATCAGATGCTGATGCACCACTTCGAACGGCTCCAGACTCATCAATCCTGCCAGCGGCAGCGCCAATTCTGCCAGAACGTTACCGTCGCAAACCACCACAAACCCGCCCTCGATCTGCCCCAAGCGGTTCGCGGCCAATGCCATATCGGTGTAGTCCGCCCCCACAACGGCGATATTGTGGTGGTCATGGCAGACAGTTGACGCAATCGCACCGCGTTGCAGCCCAAAGCCCTTCACAAACCCTGTGGCAAGGTTGCCGTTCACGCCATGCCGTTCGATGACCGCGATTTTCACCAGATCACGGGCGGTATCGGGGCGCTTGTCGCCATCAACCGGCGCGATGTCATAGGTCAGGTGCTGGGTGATGATCTTGCCGGGCTGAATGCCGATCACCGGGGTGTCAACACGGTTGCCGCTGGTGCGGAAATGATGCGGCTCGATGGGGCGGGCTTTCACCGAATGGCGCGCAACTGGCGGAATGGTCTGTCGCGCGTCAAAGGCCGCCGCATCCGCCACCACGCCCCCCGCCAGCACCATCGACACATGGCAGGTTTCCAGCGCATCAATCATCGCAATATCGGCACGTTTTCCCGGCGCGATCAAACCACGATCCTTTAGCCCAAACGCCTCGGCGGCCGAAAGGCTGGCCGCGCGGTAAACCGCCAGAGGGGCAGCCCCCAGCGCAATCGCGGTGCGGATCATGTAATCCAGATGGCCGTGTTCGGCGATATCCAGCGGGTTGCGGTCATCGGTGCAAAGGCACAAATAGGGGGCAAAGCGTTCGGTCAGAAGCCCCGCCAACGCGTGCAAATCCTTGGAAACCGAGCCCTCACGGATCAGCACGCGCATCCCCTTGCGCAGCTTTTCCAGCCCCTCGTCATAGGTCGTGGCCTCATGTTCGGTGCGGATACCAGCCGCGATATAGCCGTTCAGATCACGGCCACGCAGCAAGGGCGCATGGCCGTCGATATGCCGCCCGCGAAAGGCATCCAACTTGGCCATACAGCCGGGGTCTTTGTATAACACTCCGGGATAATTCATGAATTCCGCCAGGCCGATCACCCGCGGATGGTCCATCAGCGGCACCAGATCCGCCGCCTCAAGCCGCGCGCCGGTGGTTTCCATATGGGTGGATGGCACGCAAGACGACAGCTGCACCCGGATATCCATCACCGTGCGCGAGGAAGCCTCAAGGAAGTAGTTGATCCCGGTAAGACCACAGACATTGGCGATCTCATGTGGGTCACAGATTGCGGTGGTCACGCCATGCGGGGTTACACAACGGTCAAATTCAAACGGCGTGACAAGTGAGGATTCGATATGCAGATGGGTGTCAATGAAACCGGGAACCAGAATTTTCCCACTGCAATCAATCACCCGTTTGCCATCGTAATGATCAAACACCCCCACGATCGTATCGCCACATATCGCCACATCACCCGGCACCAGATCGCCGGTGATCAGATCGAACACCAACCCGCCCCGCAGCACCAGATCGGCAGGGGCTGCGCCACGGCCTTGGTCGATCAGGTCGGCAAGCTGGGGTTTCATCATCACATCCTCCGCTAGGTTTTCGCCACAGAACCCCAGCAAAGGCCCGGCGTCCAGAGCCATTCGCCCTTGCACGCCGCCCTGATCAGTGATCCACCTGCCCTATCCCCAACCCGAGGTTCCCATGCGCCCTTTGCGCGGCATTGCCCTGAAACTCGCGTCCGTCCTGGTTTTCATCACCATGGCGTCGTTGATCAAGGTCGTGGCCTCTCATGTGCCGGCGGGCGAGACGGTGTTCTTCCGGTCGCTGTTTGCGATGCCGGTGATTGTGGTCTGGCTGCTTTATCGGCGCGAACTGGCGACCGGGCTGCGCACGGGCAATCCCTTGGGCCATGTGTGGCGCGGGTTGATGGGGAC
>JBAVTI010000291.1:0-11430 GCA_049696055.1 Paracoccaceae bacterium
CGCTCAGGTCATTCATCTGGATGCGGTTCTTGCCGCCACCGGCTTTATTGGCTTTGTCGAGGCAGTGCCCGCCTATGCCAGCCTTTTGGTGGAATACGACCCCTTGCTGACCGATCCCGATACCGTCGAGCAGGCGCTGCGTGCCATGTTGCTTATGCCCGCCACCCCAAAACCCAGCCCCGCCAAGCGCGAAGTTCTGGTGTGCTACGACCCCGAACTTGCCCCCGATCTGACCCAGGTCGCCCAAGCCACCGGCCTGTCGGTCGAGTCGGTTATTGCCGCGCATCTGGCGGGCGATTACCGGGTGTTCATGTATGGCTTTGCGCCGGGCTATGCCTACTTGGCCGGGGTGCCAACCGTGCTGCATCTGCCGCGCAAACCTGCCGCCCGGCGGGGCGTGGCGGCGGGCAGCGTCATCATCGCCGGGGCGCAATGTCTGGTGACAACGCTGACCATGCCGACCGGCTGGTGGATCATCGGGCGCTCGCCAACCCGGATCCTGCAAGACAATCCGGCACGACCCTTCTTGTTCGATGTCGGTGATCATGTGCATTTCCGCCGGATCAGCCGTTCTGATTTCGACGCGCTGGGGCAGGGCTGAGGCATGGCAACTTTTTCCATTCTGCAGGCAGGGCCTCAGGTATCGGTGCAAGACGGTGGTCGCAAAGCCATGCTGCGCTTTGGGGTGCCCGCCTCCGGCCCGATGGATCGGGCGGCTTTTCAAATCGCCAATATCGCCCTTGGCAACCCCGCTGATGCACCCACCATCGAGGTATCCTTGGGCGGGCTGACGCTTGAATGCACCGACGGCACCGTCACATTTGCCATCGCTGGCGGCGGGTTTCAGGTGGGCCTCGGCACCCAAAGCCTGGGTTCCTGGACCATCGCCACCATCAGCGCAGGCACCCGCCTGACCCTTCGCCCCGGCCCTTGGGGCAGCTGGACTTATCTGGCCTTCGCCGGGCAATTGCGCACAAATCATTGGCTTTCCAGCGCCTCTACCCATGGGCTTTCGGGCTTTGGCGGCGGTAAGCTGATCGCGGGCAATACCCTGCAGATAGACAACGCCGCGCGGCGTGATACCCGCACCGGCCCGATCCCCTGTCCGGTGTCGTCGCGCCCACGGCATCGGGTCCGGGTGGTGCTTGGGCCGCAGGACCGGTTCTTTTCGGCCGACGTGCAGGAGGCGTTTCTCTCGAAACCCTTCACGCTGACCGATGCCTATGACCGGATGGGTGTGCGGCTTTCCGGCCCCGCGCTGCACCCGAATGCCCGCCTTGATATGCCGTCCGAGGCGATCGTGCGCGGCTCGGTTCAGGTGGCGGGCGATGGGGTGGCGACGGTGTTGCTTGCCGATCATCAAACCACCGGTGGCTACCCCAAGATCGCCACGATTCTGTCATCCGACATCGACGGCTTTGCGCAATTGCGCAGCCGCGACCGCGTGACCTTTCACGCCACAGACCCGATGGCCGCAATAGCAGACCTTCGGGCCCGGCAGATCACCCATGCAAAATACCTGAACACCTTGCGCAAACGCGGCCAAACACCGGCTTGAAACTTAAATCCGATGCCCCGCCGCCCCCCCCAATCCTCGCCTCATATCGAATTCAGTTGCACAATTCCCCGCAAAGGGCGCACCTTGACCCCACTTTAACGCCCGTTCATTTTCCCCGAGGCCCAAATGCCAATTGTTCCCTCCCGCCGAGATGTCTTGATCGCCACTGTCGGGCTTGGCGCGTTGCTGGTGCCTTCGATGGCCATGGCCAGCGAAGTGATCGGCACCACGATGCGGGTTCAGGGCGAAGGTGTTTTGACCCGCGCCAAAGGGGTGCTGAAATTGCAGGCGCAGGGCGATCTGATCGAAGGCGACCGGGTGAAAACCATGAAGCACAGCTTTGCGGAACTGCAGCTTTTCACCCAAACCCAGATCAACCTCGGCCCCGACAGCAGCTTTGCGATTGACCGGTTCGTGGCCGATTTGGGCGGGGTAATCACCATCGGCGGCGCCATGGCGTTTGATCGCCCCGAGGGTTTGCCGCCGCTGGATCTGACGCTGCGTAGCGCCTTTGCCCAGATCGGGGTGCGCGGCACCCGGTTCTTTGCCGGGCGCAGCAAGGGCGTATATTCGGTGTTCGTTGATCGCGGTTCGGTGCAAATCAGCGCCGGGGGCAGGGTGCGCAGATTGCAGGCGGGCGACGGGATCGAGGTGCCGGTGGCGGGCGACGATCCCGGCCCGGTTGTCAAATGGGGGGCCGCCCGGATTGCCGCCGCCTTTGCCAGCGTCGGGCTTTAATCCGCCGCAACGGGCAAACTAAACAGCGCGAGCATCCCAAAACTGCGTATCTCTACCGCGCCCAAGGGCCGCAGCGGCGTGGTTGCCAGCGCCGCCGCCGCAGGGCCAATACAAACCGATGTGCCAAGCGCCTTGTTGGCCTCTTGCAACCGCGCCGCAAGGTTCACCGCATCGCCGTGCGCGGTATAGTCGATCTTGCCCGCAGACCCCACATCGCCCAACACCGCCTCGCCGGTCTCGATCCCTATCCGGGTGCGGCCAAACCCCGCGCGGGCACGGTCGGGGTGCTGGCGGAATGCCTCGGTGGCAGCGATGATTTCGGCGGCGCACCCAATGGCTGCATCCACATGCCCCGGCTGGTCCAGCGGCGCATTGAACAACGCATGCACAGAATCGCCGACCATCTTGTCGATCATCCCGCCGTGACGCAGCACGATGGAACAGGTTAGGGTGAAATAGCCATCCAGCATCGCCACCAGATCTTTTGGCCCCAAGCTGCGCATGGTGGCGCTAAAGCCCTCGATATCGGTGAACAGCGCCGTCACCACCCGGCTTTCGCCCTCCAGCCGCAGCAATTCGGGGTTGTCGGCGATGCGGGCGACAATGGCACCGGGCAGCAATTGCCCGATCTTGGCCCGCAGCGTGCGTTCGGCCCGCGCCGATCCCGCCGCCTGCCCAAGCAAAGCGATCAGCGCCGTCAGAACCGATGCAAGCGCTGGCCCCGCCGGGTCGATCAACGCTCCTGTCCACCGATAGACCGCCAACGCCGTCAGTGCCCAGATCACCGCCAGCGCCAAGTCCCCGATCATCGCCGCAACCGGGGCAAACCGCCGCAACAGCATCAGGGCGGCCCCGCCCATCAGCAGCACAAACCCCGCCTCGGTGGTCGCACCAAAGGCCGGACGATACGGTAAAAACCCCGTCAGCAATCCCGTCGCCACATCCGCATGGATCTGCACCGAGGGCTGCAACGGGCTGGCGCTGGTCGGGCGCAATCCCCCCCGTTGCGGCAAAGAACTGCCGATAAACACAATCGCCCCCTGCAGGCGCGGGTCGGGTGCGGCGGTCAAAACATCGGTGGCAGCCAGCGTGCGGCCTGCCCAGACATCGGCGCGCGACGGCACAAACCGCAGCTGCGCCGAACCATCCAGCGGCAACACACGGTCCCCCAGCCGCAGCCAGGGTGCCGCAGCGCCGCTTTCGGCCCCCAGTAGCGGCGGGCCATAAGTTTGCGCCACCCGCACCGCCTCAAGCGCCAACCCCGGATAGGCCGCTTGCCCCACCGCCATCACCGCAGGCACCTTGCGCACCACGGCATCGCCCTCGCCAATCAGCGAGACCGAGGCCACCGCAACCGCCCTTTGCGCCAACGCAGGGCAGGGGCCATCGACCCCCGGCATCGCTGACAAAAACCGCCCCGCAGCGCCGCTGACCGCCAGTTGCGGCTCCGGCTCCGGCATCGCGCTTTCACTGCCAAGCGCCAAAAACCCAAGCACCGCAGGGCTTTGCGCCAAGGCCCGCGCCAGCGCGTCATTAACGGCACCCGCCTCGCAGTTGCCCGCAAACACCAGATCAAACGCCAGAACCGCAGGCTTCGCCGCCGCCAGCTGCGCCACCAAGCGGGCGCTGTCGCCGCGATCCCAAACCGCACCGGCTTCGTTCACCGCGCCAATATCCACCACCATCACCGGGCGCACGGGCAACGCAGGCCGTGCCACCCGCTGTACCACGGCATCAAACACCGCTTCCTGCGCCGCCACCACCAGCGGCCCCTGCGCCCAGATCAACACCGCCAACAACAGGCTTAGCGCCGCCACCGCCCCTGCGAACCGCCGCCGCCGTATCGCAGGCCGCCCCACCGCGCGCCCCTAGTCCGCCGCCGGGTCGGCAGCCGCGCGCAATACTTCGACATTGCACACAAAGCTGTCGCCCTGCCGCACCAACGCACCGCTTTCCAACAAAATCTGCAACGCCCGGTTCACCTTGGGGCGGCTGGCCCCCAACACCGCAGCGATTTCGGTCTGGCTGATTTCCAGCCGCAACACCGGGTTTGGTGGCAAATCCTCGCCATGGATCTGGCGCAGCGTGAACAGCAAAAACCGCGCCGTGCGGGCCTCAAGGTTGTAAAGCGCGATCGATTCCAACTGATCCGTGGTCTCGCGCAGACGGCGGCAGAAATAGCGCGCCACACCGGCCACCACCTCGGGATGGCGGGCGGCAATAGCCTCGAACGCCCGCCGGTGCAGCACATAACCCTGGGTTGCCACCACAGCCGTCGCATCCGCCGACCGCGGCGCGTCGTCAAACAAAACCAACTCGCCCAAGGTGTCGCCCGCTTCGGCATGGCGCAAAATCAACTCGCGCCCCTGCGGCGTCAGCAGCGTCAGCTTCACCCGGCCCCCGGCCAACGCCACCAGATAATCCCCCGGATCGCCACGCTGAAACAAAACCTCGCCGGGCTGCCAGTTCTGGCGCGTGGCGGCAGCGCCGATCTGCCCCAGAACCTCGGGGTTCAATCCGTCAAACATCGGAAAAGACCGCCAAAAGGCCGGTCTTTCATGCGGGGCAGGGGCGGCGGGGGTGCGCAGGGCTTGGCCTTTCAGACGGGTCTGGGGCGAAGTGTCGGCAATCCGGCCCCGTTGCGCAAGGTGCGACGTGATCCGCCCAGCCCCGCACCCCGCACCCGGCCCTGTGCCGCAGGGAACAGCCACACGTCGCCTACTGGTGCAAAACCAACCCACGCGGCCCATGACGCCGCCCCAACCCAGAACCCAACCCAAAACCCAACCCAGAACAAGGACATTCGCAATGACATCCCTTTTCCGCCGTGACGGCACCCGTGGCAACGACAGCGAAGTAACCGACGGCACCCTGTCGGTTTTTGGCGACAACATTACCGGCCTTACCGGCGACGACCGTATCTTTGTTCACGGCGGCAACGACACCGTCTCGGGCGGCGATGGCAATGATGAGATTTTTGACCGCGCCACCATTGCGGTTGGCTCAGGTAATGACAAACTGTTTGGTGATGGCGGCAACGATACCATTCACGGCGGCGCGGGCACGGATACGCTCGACGGTGGCGCGGGGAATGATACCGCCAGCTATGACACCAGCGCCTCGGCGGTGACCATCGCCCTGAACAACACCAACCAATTTGGCGGCGACGCGCAGGGCGACCGCTTTTTCAGCATCGAAAACCTGACCGGCAGCGCCCATAACGACCGCATCACCGGTGATTTTTCGGTCGGCAACGTGCTGAAAGGCCTTGGCGGCAACGATACGATCGACGGCAGCGGCGGCAATGACAGCCTGTTTGGCGGTGCCGATCGTGATGTGCTGATCGGGGGCATCGGCAACGACCTGCTCGACGGCGGCACCCATAACGACGTGCTGACCGGCGACGCTGGCAGCGACCGGCTGCTGGGGGGCACCGGCAACGATACGCTGACCGGCGGCACCGATAACGATACGCTCGATGGCGGCGCGAACGACGATCTCTTGAACGGCGATACGGGCATCGACAACCTGACCGGCGGCACCGGCAACGACACCCTGAATGGCGGCGATCAGATCGACACGCTGTTTGGCGGCGATGGCAATGACCGCCTGAACGGCGGCAACCAGAACGACCACCTGCGCGGCGGCGACGGCAACGATGTGCTGTCGGGCGGCGCGGATGCAGATTTCATTGCGGGTGACGCTGGCAACGACACGGTTCTGGCCGATACCGGCGCGGATCGCCTGCTGGGCGGCACCGGGATCGACGTGTTGAACTTTGAAAGCTTTGGCACGCTGTTTCAATCGCTTGCGGGGCCGAATGTCATCGACATGCAGACCGGTCAGTTTGGCGCCATGACCTTTGCCGAGTTTGAAATCATCGTCGGCACCCGCAACAACGATGTGATCAGCGGCGACGCTGCGGCGAACGGGCTGTTTGGTCAGGGTGGCAATGACAGCCTGTCGGGCCGCGACGGTGCCGACAGTCTGTTTGGCGACGAGGGGGCCGATACACTCGATGGCGGTTCCGGGAACGATGTGCTGTTTGGCGGCAATGGCGATGATCGGTTGGTTGGCAGCTTTGGCGATGACACCCTGTCGGGGGATGCGGGCAATGACCGCATGCTTGTTGGTACCGGCAATGACAGCGCCGACGGTGGTCTGGGCAACGACCTGATCTTTGGCGACGCGGGCGCAGACAGCCTGTCGGGCGGCTTGGGCAATGACAGCTTGCTGGGCGACAGCGGCAATGACGTGCTTTCGGGTGGGGCCGGGGCGGATCTGATGTTTGGCGACGACGGAAATGACATCCTTTCGGGCGGCGCTGACGCGGACGATCTGCGCGGCGGCACCGGTGCCGACCAGATCAGCGGCGGCACCGGCAACGACATTCTTACCGGAAATTCCGGGGCCGACGTGATGAACGGCAACCAGGGTGCCGATACCTTTGTGTTTGTCGCCACCATCGATTCGGCGAACGTGCCGGGCGGGTTTGACATCATTCAGGGCTACGAGGTCGGCGTTGACCATCTCGACTTCAGCCAGATTGATGCCAACACATCGGTTGCGGGCAATCAGGCCTTTGCCTTTGTGCAGTTTGGTTCCGGGGCAGGCACCCTGCGCACCTTCCAGCAAAACGGCCAGACCTTCATCGAGGCCCATACCAACGCCGACAACATCGCCGATATCGTGGTGGCACTGCAGGGCAACCTTACCCTGACGGCGGTCGACTTCCTGTTCTGATCCACCACCCAATGCCAGAACACCCCGGCACTTTTGCCGGGGTGTTTTAATTTGGCATCCTTGGCACCCTTGGCAAGCGCCCGGTTTTGTCCCAATAGGGGGGGCTGCAAAAAAGGGCAATGCAATGGCACAGGCGTTCGGGTTTCAGATCAAGGCCACCGATGGCAAGGCGCGCACCGGTGCGATCTCTACCCCCCGCGGCGATATCCGCACCCCCGCCTTCATGCCCGTCGGCACCGCTGGCACCGTCAAGGCCATGCTGCCGGAATCGGTTCGCGCCACCGGGGCTGATATCTTGCTTGGCAACACCTATCATCTGATGCTGCGCCCCACCGCCGAACGGATCGCCCGCCTTGGTGGCCTGCATAAATTCATGAACTGGCCCCGCCCGATCCTTACCGACAGCGGCGGTTTTCAGGTGATGAGCCTGACCGGCCTGCGCAAAATGTCCGAACAGGGGGTTAAATTCAAATCCCACATCGACGGCTCGACCCATCATCTGACCCCCGAACGCAGCATGGAAATTCAGGCGTTGCTCGGCTCTGACATCGTGATGTGCTTTGACGAATGCACCCCGTTTCCCGCCGATGAGAAAACCGCGCGCAAGTCGATGGAGCTGTCGATGCGGTGGGCGCAACGCTCGCGCGATGCCTTCGGTGACAGGCCCGGCCACGCCCTGTTTGGCATCCAGCAAGGCAGCATCTTCCCCGATCAGCGCGCAGAATCGGCGCAAAAACTGATCGAGGTCGGCTTTGATGGCTATGCGGTCGGCGGCCTTGCGGTGGGCGAAGGTCAGGCGATGATGCTTGCCACCCTTGATTACGCCGCCGACATGCTGCCCACAGACAAACCGCGCTATCTGATGGGGGTTGGCAAACCCGATGATATCGTCGGCGCGGTTGAACGCGGCATCGACATGATGGATTGCGTGCTGCCCTCGCGCTCGGGGCGCACCGGGCAGGCCTTTACCCGCCACGGTGTCGTCAACATCAAGAACGCCCGCCATATGGACGACCCGCGCCCGCTCGACGACGCCTGCACCTGTCCCGCCTGCACCCAATATAGCCGCGCCTACCTGCACCATGTGTTCAAATCACAGGAAATCATCGCCTCGATGCTGTTAACCTGGCACAACCTGCACTATTTTCAGGAACTGATGCAGGGGCTGCGGGATGCCATCGCCAGCCAAACCCTTGCCGCCTTTGTGAAAACCTTCCACGAGACCCGCGCGCAGGGCGATATCGACCCGCTTTGACGCCCCGCGAACAGGTTCATTGCGGCCCGGCAAACTGCCGTAAATCCGATGCATTTTCCTGCGATGGGGGGGAAATGCGCCCTTGCCCCGAATTGCACTCAGGCGCATCATACATTTGTGACATGCGGTTGACACTGCGCATCATGACCACCAGATATGGTGACGAACAGGGGGAAGCGTTGTTGCCGATAATCGGGACAAAGGACTTCCTGCCAAGGACTAAGGACAAACTATGACTGAACAGTTTTCCCCCAGCTATCCCGTGTTGCCGCTGCGCGATATCGTGGTTTTCCCCCATATGATCGTGCCGCTGTTCGTTGGCCGCGAAAAATCCGTACGCGCCCTGGAAGAGGTGATGGCCGAAGATCGCCAGATCCTGTTGTCATCGCAGATCGACCCCACGGTCGATGATCCGGAATCCGATGGCATCTACCGCGTCGGTGTGCTTGCCAACGTATTGCAATTGCTCAAACTTCCTGATGGCACTGTCAAAGTGCTGGTCGAGGGTAAATCCCGCGTCCGCATCACCGAATTCCTGCACAACGACAATTTCTTCGAGGCGGCCTGCGCGCCCCTGACCGAACTTCCCGGCGATCAGACGGTGGTCGATGCACTGTTGCGCGGCGTTGCCGAAGAGTTCGAGCGTTATTCCAAGATCAAGAAAAACATCCCCGAAGAGGCGCTCTCCGCAGTGTCCGACGCCCGCGAACCCGCGCGTCTGGCCGACCTCGTGTCGGGCCATCTGGGTATCGAAGTCGCCCAGAAACAGGCGCTTTTGGAAACGCTTGACGTGGCCGAACGGCTTGAAAAAGTCTATGGCCACATGCAGGGCGAAATGTCGGTGTTGCAGGTCGAGAAAAAGATCAAATCCCGCGTCAAAACCCAGATGGAGCGCACTCAGCGCGAATATTATCTGAATGAGCAGATGAAGGCCATTCAGAAGGAACTTGGCGACGGCGAAGAAGGTCAGAACGAAGTCGCTGAACTCGAGGCCCGCATTGCCAAAACCGCGCTGTCCAAAGAGGCCCGCGACAAGGCTGAAGCCGAGGTTAAGAAGCTTAAATCAATGTCGCCGATGTCGGCCGAAGCCACCGTCGTGCGCAACTACCTCGATTGGCTGCTTGGGGTTCCATGGGGCCTGAAAAGCCGCACCAAAAAGGATCTTGGCAAGGCGCAGGCCGTGCTGGATGCCGATCACTATGGCCTTGAAAAGGTTAAGGAACGCATTGTCGAATACCTTGCGGTGCAGGCGCGTAGTGCCAAACTCAAGGGGCCGATCCTGTGTCTCGTCGGCCCTCCGGGTGTGGGTAAAACCTCGCTTGGCCGGTCGGTTGCCAAGGCCACGGGGCGCGAATTCATCCGCATTTCGCTGGGCGGCGTGCGCGACGAATCCGAGATCCGCGGTCACCGGCGCACCTATATCGGCTCGATGCCCGGCAAGATCATTCAGGCGCTGAAAAAGGCGAAAACCACCAACCCACTGATCTTGCTCGATGAAATCGACAAGATGGGTCAGGATTTCCGTGGCGACCCTGCATCGGCCATGCTCGAGGTGCTGGATCCGGAACAGAACTCCACCTTCACCGACCACTACCTCGAGGTGGAATACGATCTCTCGAACGTGATGTTCATCACCACGGCGAACTCTTACAACATGCCCGGCCCGCTGTTGGACCGCATGGAGATCATTCCGCTGTCGGGCTACACCGAGGATGAAAAGCGCGAGATTGCAAAACAGCATCTCATTGCCAAGCAGACCACCAATCACGCGCTTAAAAAGGGCGAATTCCGGATCACCGACGAAGCCTTGATGGAGATGATCCGCACCTACACCCGTGAGGCTGGGGTGCGAAATCTGGAACGCGAAATCGCGAAACTCGCCCGCAAGGCAGTGACCGAAATCGTCAAAGGCAAAGCCAAATCCGTCGTCGTCACGCCTGACACATTGGAAAGCTTTCTGGGCGTCAAGCGCTACCGCTACGGTCTTGCCGAGGCCACCGATCAGATCGGTGTTGTCACCGGTTTGGCGTGGACATCTGTCGGCGGCGAGCTTCTGTCAATCGAAGCCCTGCGCCTTCCCGGCAAGGGCCGGATGAAGACCACCGGCAAACTTGGCGACGTGATGAAGGAATCAATCGAGGCTGCCTCCAGTTTCGTGCGCTCGATTGCGCCGGAAATCGGGGTCAAACCGCCAAAGTTTGAGACCATCGACATTCACGTTCACGTCCCCGAAGGCGCCACCCCCAAGGATGGTCCCTCGGCCGGTCTTGCCATGGTCACCTCGATCGTGTCGGTGCTGACGCAGATTCCGGTGCGCAAAGACATCGCCATGACCGGCGAAGTTACCCTGCGCGGCAACGCCTTGGCCATCGGCGGCTTGAAGGAAAAGCTGCTGGCGGCGTTGCGCGGCGGGATCAAAACCGTGCTGATCCCCGCCGAAAACGCCAAGGATCTGACCGAGATCCCGGACAATGTGAAAGAAGGCCTGACCATCATTCCGGTCTCGAATGTGCGTGAAGTGCTTAAATACGCCCTCGTGCGTCAACCCGAGCCGATCGAATGGGATGAGGCCGCCGAAGAGGCCGCCGCTGCCGCGTTGAAAAGCAAGGTAGATGCCACCGGGCAAACCGCACACTGATCCGGCGCGGGATCAGTCAGTCACGCTGACACAAGCTAACAAAGGGGCGCGGTTCAAACCGCGCCCCTTTTTTGTCAAAGCAGATCGAAAGCCGTCGGGTTATCAAGGAAAGCGCTATCGGCAACGGTCAGATGTGCGCCTTCAATCACAATCCGCGAATGGCATCGGCCGCCGCCGTGCCCCGCACCGCATCCGCCCGCGCGGTGCCATTGATCAGATTCAAAGGTACGGGCGCTGGGGGCGGCGGGCCGGCGCGGAGCGTGAAACCAGCCTCGTCCCGGTTCAGATTGTGGTCAAAGTTGAAATCGCCCAACACCGCGCGCACGTCGCTCAGGCTGCGCCCCGATGCCGCAATCGCAGCCTGATCGAACAGGTAGCTGAACGCCGTGACATAGCCGCTTTAACCGCCCGCCCGAAGCGTTTCGACCTCGCCAAGGAGGGTGCGGTCATTGAACCGGATGGTCGACAGCGTTTCCGTGTAGGCGGCAAACGACGTCT
>JBAVTI010000292.1:0-9632 GCA_049696055.1 Paracoccaceae bacterium
TCCATCGTCTGCCAAAGATAGTCCAGACCGCCAATGACGGTGGCAACAATCAAGATCAGAAACAGGAACTGAACCACCAGGCGCAATAGAACGGCCGTCCCAATGGCGGGTGTGTGGTAAAGAGTTCCCAGAATTTCATCCGAATGCTGTGCCAGGAATACGGCAAGAACAATGGAAACGACGATCAGTTTGACCAAGCTCTTGCCGAATTCAAACAACCCAGTGCGGCCAAATTTGTTCATTGCAGACGTAATCGGCGAGATGCGCGAGAGTTTCGGCATCAGCTTGTCGGGCGTGAAAATAATTGCGCGCTGGGCAAGCAGTGTGGCCAGAACTGCAACCGCTGGAAAAAGAAAGAACGGTGCCAAGGACAAAGCGAAGGTTTGCAGCAGACCGGCAAGCGGGGCCGCCCCTGCAGAAAGCATGAGGGACGATAAGCGATCCGACTGATCGAGCAAGACTGTGGCGACCTGACCCGCTTGACGAAGCGCGCTTTCACCCATGGCAACGGCAGCCAGCAAAAGCCCGCCATAGGCAGCGGCGGTACTTAGATCAGGCGAGCGGACAATTTCACCACGCTCACGCGCCTGGTCGAGGCGTTTTTGAGAGGCCTCATGTTCTTTATCAGCCCCATCGTCGCCTTCGCTCATGGGACCACCGCAAAAGGGGCGGCGAAAAACCCGTTCAGCGCCTGCATCCATACCATAAGACCAAGTGGGGTGATGATGGCCAATAGCACTAACCCGCCCAACGTCAGCGCCGGCGCACCGATAAAGGCCACCATCAATTGCGGCATCGCGCGATTGATGACACCGAGCGCCACGTTGTAGATCAACGACGCCACAACGAAAGGCGCTGCCAGTGAAAATGCCAACGAAAAGCTGCGTGCGATCTGAAACAGCCCCCAATCGGCCAAATCGGCGGAACCAGGTATTTGGCCTGCGGGCAAGAAGTCGTAGGACAGGATCAACAATTGCGCCGCTTGCACATGCAGACCCGCAATCACCGCAAGCGCAAGCCCCGCTACAGTCATTAGATTGCCGATCGCAGGTTGAGGTTCGGTACCAATTCCACCGAAAAGCTGCGACAGCGACGAGGCTTGGGCCACGATTGACCCGGCGATTTGCAGGGCATGGATGAATAGGCGCAGCCCGATACCCAAGATCAATCCAGCCATCACCTCGGTTACCAGAGGCAATGCGATCGCCCCTGAAAGAGGTGCGACGTCTTGGCTAACCGCGGGGGCCACGACGGCCGTGAAGGCCAGAGCAAGAATAAGCCGCACCCGTTGCGGCACCGATTGTTCGCCAAAGGCCGGCATCAAGGCCATAGCCGCGCCGACCCGCAGAAAAACCAAAAACCCGGTCAAGATCATCTCTTGTCCGATGCCAGAGAGCTGAGTCAAGGTTGTGATCAAATCGTTCATACGGGCACAAGCCCAACCATTGATGGCCGCGCCTCAAGACCAATTTCCTCATAGGACAAAACCGGTGCAGGCAGCCCCTTTGCCCCCATAACCGTATGAAGGAATCGGCGGCGCAGGGTTGATGTGACCAAGGCAGGATAAATACCATTCTCGGCAGCGCGATTCAGCTTTTCGGCCAAGCCATTGGCAAGACGGCTGAATTTCTCGGGCGGCAAAGCAACATCACGCATACCGCGGTCACCCTCTATTTGATGCGCAAGAAAGGCATCTTCCCATTCCGGTGCCAATTGGATCAGCGGAATTGTCCCATCGTCGCGCTTCAGCTCGGCCACCAATTGAAACCCGAGGCGCTGGCGGACATGCTCGCATACCGCTTCTGGGGCACCCATTGAACGGCCCTCAGCTACAGCCTCAAGGATGAGCGGCAGGTTTCTGATCGAAACTCTTTCTTCCAGCAGCAGGCGCAGCACGGTCAGCAACAGGTCCACCGGCACCTTTTCCGGCACCAGTTCGTCCAGAAGTCGTCGGTTGGCCTCGGCGCGCGCCGGATCGGAGATGTTGACGAATTCATCAAGCAAGCGACGCAAACTTTTGAGAGTCAGCAACCGCGCAAGGTTGGTTTTCATCACCTCCAGAAGATGGGTCGCCAAAACCTCGGGGGGGGATACCACGGTCAAACCCGAAAGCGCCGCTTCTTCCTGATGGTCGGGCAATATCCACCGCGCCGGCGCACCATAAACCGGTTCGCGCACATCTTGGCCATCTGGCGCACTGATCCCTTCAGACAGCAGAACCAAGACACGATCCGGCAGCAACCGATCGCGGACGCGTTCAACCCCCTGCATTCGGATGCGATAGGTGCCCGGTGGCAACATCGCCTCATCGGTCAGTCGGATTTCGGGAAGGATCAAACCAAAAGTGCTGGCGACATGGGTGCGCATATTCTGAATACGCGCGTCAAGCCCCGTTGCCGGATCAAGTACCATAGAGACAAGATTTGGCGAAAACTCGATATGAATATCGTCAAAGTCCAGAACATCACCCATTGATTTTCGGCGCGGCGCTTCTGTGGCAACCACCGATTCTGGCGGCGGCCTGTTGGCATTAAGATGACCAAAATAGGCTGCTGCCCCGAGGACGGCGGCGCCAATAACAAACGGGAAAAAGGGCAAGCCTGGCACCAAGGCAAACAGCACCATCAACACCGCCACCGTACCAAGGGCCCCCGGATATCGACCTAGTTGTTTGAAAAACGAAACGTCGGTCGCGCCAGTCGCACCACCGCGCGCAAGCAGCAGGGCTGCCGCAATTGAAATGATGACTGCCGGAATTTGACTGACCAGACCATCGCCCACCGTCATGATCGCGTAGGTTTCAAAGGCGAGACCAACGGGCATGTCATGCACGACAACCCCCATGATCAGCCCCATGACAATGTTCAAACCCGTGATCAGCAAACCAGCGACGGCATCGCCCTTAACGAATTTGGATGCCCCATCTAGCGAACCGAAGAAATTTGTTTCGGCAAGCTCGCGTTCGCGCCGGGCCTTCGCTTCGGTATGGTCAATTGCGCCCGCCGCCATGTCGGCGTCAATTGCCAGCTGTTTGCCCGGCATGCCATCCAGCGCAAACCGCGCGCCCACTTCGGCCATGCGCCCTGCACCTTTGGTTATCACCATGAAGTTGACGATCAGCAGCACGCAAAACACCACAATGCCCAGCAAAACGCTGCCGTCCATGATGAAATTAGCAAAGCCTTCAATCACATGACCGGCGGCATCCGTTCCGGTATGGCCCTGTCCGATGATAAGCTTGGTCGAGGACACGTTAAGCGACAAACGCAACATCAACGAAGCAAGCAGAATTGTCGGGAAGGCCGAAAAATCCAAAGGTCGTTCGATGAACAGGGTCACCGTAAACATCAGGATCGCCAAGGCAAAAGAGATTGCCAGACCAATATCGAGCATCCACGCCGGCACAGGCAGCACCATCATGACGATGACGGCCATCAGAGCGAGTGCGAGCAGAATTGTCGGGCGAACAAATGCGCTTAGGGCAATTGGGGTGCCGGCCATTTCAGGGGTTCCCCCCAATCAGCGGTTGGGCGCCAGAGAATAGTGGCACCAGCGACCCACCATTCCCGGTGGCACCACCGCCCCGCAACAAAGGAAACAAATTCCGACGTGGGGCAAGAGCGGCAAATTCTTCTTGGGGCGGCAAATCCTGACCCGCCAAATCGGCATACAAAGCGTCAAACCGTTCCCGATAGCGTTCTGCATATTCCGGCGTGTTGGAGTGATAAGCCCCCGCTGCTTTCGACCAATCTCCGTGTTGGTCATAAAGACCGCTCAAGAAATTCGCGGCGTAAAGCGCATTCTTTGATGGATCAATCATATCTTCAAGGGAAGCGAAGCCCTCAGCATGCCAACGATGGTTAAGTTGAAAACAGCCCAAATCCACATTGCGCAGACCGCTGTCCAACACTTCGGCAACATAGCTCAACGCCTCTTCAGGTGTCTCGAACCACTGACCGGCTCCACCCTGATTCACCGCCCAAGGCCATGAGCGCGTTTGACCATCAGCAGAACGACGCCCGGTTTCCGCCAAAGTGATCGCCTTCAAGACCTCGAACGGGACACCCGTTAGATGCGCCGCCTCATATGCGGCGGCCTCACAAAGATCGGCGGCGCCATCTGCTTTTCCTGGAGTTGCCATTAGAAGCGGAAGGCAGATCAACAGACCAAAAGCAAACCACCATTTCCAGTTGATTCTGATGGCTGCGCAAGCAAACCATTTGTCATTTTCAATTGGGGTCATTCTCACCCTGGGTTCTCCCGCTGCGCCGATCCTTTTGATCGCGTCAACCTGGAGAGTACGGTGCGAATCTTTCCAATCCGTAAGCGTCGATCAGTTGTTGGCTGCCAAAAGCGGAGAATCTGCTGTGGCTTTGGCAAGCAATTCAAGCAAAGTGGCGCGCGCCGCAATGCTTTCATCGACGGCCTGCCGTCCCCGGGCCAATGAGCCAGGCGGGGCAACGGGTTGATCTGCATCAGCATTCGATTGTTCGCTGCCTGGGACAACCAGACTGGCAGCAGCCTGCCATGGACCTTCGGCTTTGGTAGAAATCAACGGCCAATCCCGGGCAGCCCTCGCGGCAGAAAGCTCGGACTCAGAGCCCCCCAAAGCGGCAAAAACCTTGGCAGCTGCAGTAGGATCACCCAGCATTATTTGTGCTTCTGCACGCAGAGTTGCTGCTTCCGGAGTTCCAAGACCCGCAAGCACACGAAGCGCCGCCTGGCCGTCACGGCGCCTTATTTGCGCCTTTGCCAGCAACAGTCGGTCACCATCCGTGGCGTCTGCCGTTGCGTCGGTCAAATCATGCAACCACAAAAGCGCCGGATCAGCAAACCCCAGACCAAGCAACCGCTCCGCCAGCTTTCTACGACTTGTAAGAGGCGGTTCATCCACAAGGATGCCCGCAGGTAAGACCGCATGCACTAGCAAGGCGGAATCCGGCCCCGTTTCAGCCAGAACTTTCCAGAGCCCGTCACTCGCTTTGGGGGCAACATCAATTTGTGCAAATGCCGCGTCGAAATCTCCCGCAGCGGCCAAAGCCAAAACGTAGGTCGTCTGCAGGGAAACACCAAGTTCAGTGCCTCGGTTTTCAAACGCCAGAGCGGCAATCGATGAAACCATACCGGGCTCAACCGGCTTTCCTTGACTGATCAGAGTCTCAACGTAGGAGATCAGCGCTTCTGTCGCAGCGGGCCCCGTTTCCGTCGTTAGCGTTTTCAAAGCCCCTTCGGCCGAAGCGTTATCGCCCTGGGCGAGATCAAGTTCCGCTCCCATCAGACGAACCTCTGGTCCCGGCTCTCCAGGGGCACGCAAAATGGCGTCGCGAATGCTGCGGGCAGTTTCAAGGTCATTGGCTGCAATGAAGCGATCTGAGAGAATCGGACCAAGGTGACGACGCAAATGCAACGGAAGCGCGGAAAAGCTGCGCAGCACGGCGGGTTTGTTTGGCGTAGTTCCACCCGAAATTTCAGGCCTGGCGAGCACGGCCCAGAGCGCTGCTGCAGTATCGCAGCCTTGCATCGAGGAAAACGGCCCTTCGGGCGCACTGCCGTTATCAAGTATCTGCGCCATGGTTTCCCAGATGGCGCGATCTTCGAGTGTCACATCCAACGCACGCGACACCTGCTGAGCCTCCTTGCCAAATCCGAGGAAGAGATAGAAACGAATGGCGCGGCTGACCGCTTCGGGGGCAGGATGATCAAATTCACCGGTCAAGCCGGTCAAGGCTGTAGCCATTTGTTCCACCACAGGGAGGTCTTCACCCCAAGCTTCAATGTCGAGCTGATCGTCCTTCAGACAGTTCGCCCCATCTGCCGTCAGGGTTTGCGCGATGTGACGTTCGTTCCCAACTTCGAAACCAATATCCTCGCCGATGCGCACTTGCGTCATTGTCCCGACTTGTGACCCCTTGGGTTCTGCTTGATCGTCCTGTTTAGGCGGCCCTGTCATCTCAATGACACCACGAGCAGCACCGTCGCTCATTTGACGCAACAATGAATCACGCAGAAATTTAAGATCGGGACGATCGACAGCAAGCGGAAGCTCTGGCTTCGGCGCACCGGCAGAGGCCGCATCAGAAACGGCGCGCCAATCGTAGATCGCGGCGCTTTCGGTCGGACGCGGCTGCGGGCGCGATTCTTCCTTTGCTACGATCTGCGGCTCTGCGGAACCATCTAGTGCGGTCTCAAACGACGAATTAGGCGGGGGGGAGCCTTCATGAAGATCAATGACGATGATGCCGGGGCGAAACTCGAACGGCAATGCATAGCAAGCGCAGCCGACTCCGAGTTGAAGATTGCCGTTTGCCGGATCTACCCAAATTGCCGCCAGTCGGTGACGTGGGATCAGCTGAAACACTTTTGACACGTCAAAGCGGATATCTTTACGGTCAATATGCAGCTCATATCCATCTGCCGTGCGACCCAAGACCCAATCGGAGGGTTGACCCAGTTCAAGGACAAGTCGGGTGAAACCTTCGTGTTCACCTGATTGCACTGCAACCGCCTGTGCATAAGCAGTATCGTTCCCAATTGGTGCCAACATTAGGAGAATTGACAGGGCAAGCGCTTTCATGCAGCGTCCTGCTTAAGCACCCGCAGCGCTTCTTCTAGATCGGCAAAGCTGGGGCGCACGCTGTGAGGTGTGTTTTGTCGGCCAACTTCGATGCAGATATTGGCGGGATGGTTATAAAGATTTGCTACCAGCACCTCGCGTACCAAGGTGTAGAAATGCCCGTCATCATCGACCACCGCTTTCACCCGCGTGGCGAAGGGGCCGACGATACCGTAGGCCAAGAACACCCCCAGAAACGTCCCCACCAGCGCACTGCCGATCATGCCACCCAGAATTGCCGGCGGTTGGTCAATAGAGCCCATTGTCTTGATCACGCCCAAAACGGCCGCGACAATACCCAAAGCTGGCAGGGCGTCGGCCATTGATTGCAAGGCGTGGCTTGAGTGCAGCGCGTGGGTCTGGCTGGTCTCCATCCGTTTATCCAACACCTCTTCCACTTGATGCGGATCGTCGTAGTTCATTGATGCTGCACGCAAAGTGTCGCAAATCAGATCAACGGCTTCATGGTCGTGCTGAATTTTAGGATAGCGGCTGAAAATAGTGGAATCATGTGGGTTTTCAATATGCTCCTCCAATCCAACCGGGTTGGCTCGGGCAATTCGGATCAGCTCAAACAGCATACAAAGCAGATCACGGTAGTCCGCAGGTTTCCACCTTGAACCCTTGAAAACCTTTCCCGTATCCCGAAGGGTCTGTTTCACGGAGGCGAAATCATTGGAGAGCATGAAAGCACCAACGGCAGCACCCCCGATCATGATCATCTCAAACGGCAGGGCTTCCAGAATGACCCCCATCTCGCCGCCATGGATCATGAAGCCGCCGAAGACCATGATAAGAATGACTGCAATTCCGACAATGCCAAACATGGCTTACTCCTCTGACCCGCTATCCGAGACCTTTGCAGGCTTAGATTAAGAAACCCCTCATTCCGTCGGGACTCCGGTATTTCGCCCCGCCAAAAGGACACTGATGGCGTAAGCGGTTTCAGGTGACATGCCCGAAAGAACCCCTGCCGCCGCGTCGGGTCGCATTCTGCCCAAAAAGCCCGCCGCAAATTCCGGCGCCATTTTGTCAAAGACGGCGGCGGCATCTTTTGGTTTCATCGTCTCATAGACCTCGGTCAGGCGGGCGAGATCAGCCTCGGCTGCGCCGTCCGCAAGGGTCAGAGTTGCCGAAAGTTCTTTCTCGACACCCGCAAGGGTTGCAAGGCGCTGTTCTATTGCCTGATCGGCAAGAGCAAGTGCGGCCATCCGATCTGCCAATGCAGCTTCTTGCGCGGCGACTTGAGCCTCGCGCGCAGAAAGCGCCTCGGCCAAAGCCAACGGTGGCAGCGGACAGGCCACTTCGGGATTGGCCACAGGTGCCTCTTCGGGCGCAAGGGCGAGTGCCACGCCGAGTCCAGAGCCGATTCGCAGCGCCCCGGAAGACGCAAGCAACAGCCCCAATATGACCAGCGCGCCGCGCCCGGCACGTTTGCGATGGCGGCTCATTCTGCAGCCTCCAGATCGTCACGCGCCGATCGGCGGCGCACAAAGCGAAGCTTTCGCTCGCCTTGATCGACAGGTTCAGGTTCAGCTTTCGGCTCTGGCAAGTCGTGCATCGACGCAAGCAATAGCTCTAACCGGGTGGCAACGGCTTCGGCCCGGCCATTCAGCGCCTCAAGCGAGGCCGCAGATCCGGTGGCGGCACCGCGCGCCCGATCCAACGCTTTTGTCATGTCATCCACCTGCGCTGACAACACGGCAATCGCCCCACCCATTCCCGTTTCCAGGGTGGAAAATTTCTTTAGCCGGGCGGCGAGAACATAGCAGTAGATCGCCGCACCAAACGCACCCGCGCCCAAGAGAATATCCGAAATAAGCTGCATCCCGCTTTTCCTTAATTCAATACGAATTCGGTGATCAAAAGATCACGCACCCGGCCTTCGCCAGTAACGATCTGGATCCGCCGCAACATATGCGCACGCAGGCGCACCAATGCAGTCGGGTCTTCAAGCTGCGCCACTTCAACCGCGCGCAGATAGCCGTTCAGCACATCCAGAATGCGCGGCATCAACAGCGTCACTTCTTCGCTGTAGGATTTGGCAACCTCGAGCGACGAGGTCATGCGCAAATGCGAGTTGTCGCCCGCAGGACCGAGCGAAATCACCACCGGATCAACCGTGACAAAGGCAATATCGGGAAGCGGACTAACCTCTTCTTCGGCGGCATGTTCCTCGGTCGCATGACCAAACAGCATGCCGCTGTAAGTGGCATAGAAGCCGCCACCGCCAAGAGCCAATGCCAGAACCAGCCCAAGGATCAGGGGCAATTTCGATTTCTTTTTGGGTGCCGCATCCTGTGGTTCTTCTGCTGCTGCCATTACCGCCTCCGTCTCTGTGCTTTCGTATCTATAAACCCGAGGTCACTAACCGATTGTTAAGCCCAATCCTTCAAAGCTGAGTTCGAACGGGGCAGAAGCCCCAATGTCGGAGACAGCCGTTGCAGAACCTCTTTTCTCTTTGGTCCGCACTTGATGCCCGCCGTCGTGTAATTGTGTTCGGGGCCACAATTGCCGTTTTTGTTGCGGTTTTGGCACTTTCACGGATGGCTGGAACGCCCGGACTGTCGCTGCTTTATGCCGGTCTGGATGGAAGTACTGCAGGCGAAGTCGTGGCCGCTTTGGAGCAACGGGGAGTGGCTTTTGAGGTGCGGGGCGATTCGATTCACGTCGATTCAAGCCAGCGCGACGCCCTTAGAATGACGCTTGCAGCCGAAGGGCTGCCAAGAACTGGTGCTGCAGGATATGAACTTTTGGACGGTCTTTCCGGATTTGGCACCACGTCGCAGATGTTTGATGCGGCCTATTGGCGCGCCAAAGAAGGCGAACTGGCGCGCACAATCCTTTCCAATCCGCAAATTCGCGCAGCCCGTGTTCACATTGCCCAAGCCCCCGCCCAACCATTTCAACGAGATCAGCTTGCATCGGCATCGGTCACAGTCACCACGACGACGGGGTCTTTGTCAGAAATACAGGCTAAGGCTCTGAAGCATCTGATCGCGGCAGCCGTGTCAGTGAT
>JBAVTI010000293.1:0-2072 GCA_049696055.1 Paracoccaceae bacterium
GGCACCGGATCCACCTGACAGACCTGACACGACGAGGCGACCGAGTTGGACAGTTGGGTATAGCGCCCGCCCACCCGGAACATCTGCTGGGCGGCGATTTGCAATTGCTGGTTCAGCACCAACCGCGCCGAGGCCAGCACCCCGTCTTGCAGGTCGGCCGAAAGCTCGGCTTGCGAGGCGAATACGATGTTGCCGGTACCATCGGTTAGCACAATCGGCCCGTCGATGATCAGACGATCGGTGGCCTGATCGTAGACGATACGCGACGCGCGCAGGGTGCGGCCCTGATACAGCACCTCGACCCCACCATCGGCGATCAGCGTGCTGTTACCGCTGATTTCTACCCGGTCGGCGATCAGCGTGGCGATATCCTGGGCGCGCAGGGTTGGCGGCAGGGCAAACAGCCCGGCGCAAAAGGCCAGCAGGATCAGAAGGCGGCGCATCAGCCATCCTCCAGATGCAACAACAGGCCCATGGCAAACAGGGTGGCGGCCAAAGGCGGGCTCCACGCGGCCATATAGATGGGGATCTGGCCATTCTCGCCGAGAACCTGAGCGAAATTGCGCAAAAAGAACATCCCAAAGCCGCCAAGCAGCGCGTAAAGCACCATCTGCCCGGTCTTGCCAAAGCGCGCATGCCGCATGGTAAACCCCGCTGCCACCAACACCATCGACGCAAGCAGCAACGGCAGCGCCAATTCCATCTGCAACCAAACCCGGTGGTTGCGCGCCGAAAACCCGGCCCGTTCCAACCCGGCGATATAATCGGGCAATTCCCAAATGGGAATGGCGCTTGGGGTGCCAAAGCTATCGCGGATCGCGTCGCGGGTCAGATCGGACGGCAGGCTGGACAGCGCTTCCTGCACCGCCTTGGCCTCGGGGTTGGCATCATTTAGCGGCCAGCGTTTGGCATCGGTCAATTCCCATGCGCCGGTGATCAGCCGGGCCTCTGTGGCCTCAGTTCGCGATTGGGGAATGCCGTTTGCGTCAAATGTCAGGAAACTGACGCCATAAAGCACGGTGCCATCAAGATTGGCGCGGGCGGCGTGAATGACGGTTTGCCCCTCGGCGCCGCCTTGACGCAGCCACAGGCCATCGGCGCTGACCGATAACACCGATGCGGAACCGCTTTGATATTTGGTGTAAAGCGCGGAATAGGCTTTGCTGGTGGCGGCGACAAACGGGTTCATCACCGCGACGCTGAGCGCCCCCACCGCCAGTGCGCAGACCACGGGGGTGACCAGAAACCGCAAGCCAGACCGCCCCGCCGCGCGCACCACCACCAGTTCGCTGGAGCGCGCAAGGCCCAGAAACAGCGCGATTGACGTCAAGATCATGATCAGCGGCAAGATGCGGTACAGGTTGGTCGGCACGTTCAGCGCCGCCAATTGCGCCGCCTGCGCCAAGCCCACACCCTGATCGGAAAAGCGGCGCATCTGGTCGAGGGTTTCGATCAGCATCATGATGCCGACAAACACCCCAAGCACCTTGGCCAGCATGCCCATGAAACGGCGCGCGATATAAAGGGACAGCGTCATGGGGCGCTTGCCTCGGGGTAGGGCTGGCTGGTGCGGGGTAGGCGGCGGGGGCGCTGCGCCAACCATAAAAGAAAAAGCGAGATGCCAAGGCCAAACAACGGCGCGGCGTAGGCCAAGGGCCAGGCGCGCACATCGCGCAGGGCGACCCCGGTGGTCCAGGTGTTGATCAGTTGCATCCCGATCAGCAGCAGCACGGCAAACAGGATCTGGCGCCACAGGCCAAACCGGCTGAACGCCCCCAAAAGCAGCGCCGAAAACCCGATCAGCGCCGAGGCGGTGGCCAAAAGCGGCTGAGAAAACCGGCTATGGCCTTCGAACAGAAAGGCCGCGCGGGTTTCATTGGTTTCGGAGAGCAGCGTTTCGGTGGGGTTCAGCAATTCGTGGGTCGAGAGTTCTTCGAGGGTGCGGCCGATTGTCTTGTCGCTGGCAATAAGACCGCCCAGATCATAGGTGAAATCGGCAAACCGCGTTACCGACATTCGCCCGTCACCCCGGCTAAGGTTCTGCACCATGCCGTCGAGCATCACCAGTTTTG
>JBAVTI010000294.1:0-3487 GCA_049696055.1 Paracoccaceae bacterium
GTAATCGACCCAGTAGATATCAATGGCAAAGGTTGCCTGGTTGGTGAACGAGTTGGTGATGTTGGCCGACCCGTAAGAGGCGCTTGGCGTCACAAAGATGATATCGCCACGCAGCGTGTCGTTGCCGCTGCCACCCAACAAGGAATCCGCGCCCGCACCCCCCGCTACCCAGTCGGCATCGGCACCACCGTCCACTGTATCGCTGTCTCGCCCGCCGTTCAGGGTATCCATGCCGGTGCCGCCATAAAGCAGGTCAGCCCCGTTTTCCCCCCACAACCCGTCGTTGCCACCCTCGCCATAAAGGGTGTCATTCCCTATCCCGCCGACCCCGGTATCCAATCCTTCGCCCAGATAGATCAGGTCGTCCCCGGCGTCACCCGCTGCATAATCATTGCCTGTGCCCGCATAAAGTTTGTCGGCCCCGTCGCCACCATAAAGCTGGTCCTGACCATCGCTCGATACCAAAGTATCATTGCCAGCATTGCCGCTCAGCGTGTCGTCATAAATTGACCCGGTCGCCGAATCGTTGCCCGTACCGCCGTTAAACGTCGTCATCGGCCCGTCCTCTTGTCAAAGACCGGGAACATGCGCGGGCCAACAGGGCAGACAGCGCCGCGCGCGATCACGGCCCAACCGCACCGCGCCCTACGACCGCCCTGCCGCGTCGCCCTGCGGCGAATATGATGATGCCCCTGCACGTTTGCCCCCAAACCCAAAGGCCCCGACGGGCCTGTAACAGGACTGGTGTATCGTGCAGGCGCTAAGTCATCGTTAAAGATAGGATTTTCGGCAATTTCGCGACAAAACGAAAACAGCCCCAACGCGGGGGATCTGTGTATTTGTCACTGTCAGGGGTGTTAGGGTGGTGCGGATAAAAGGACTCGAACCTTCACGGGTGTTACCCCACAGCGACCTCAACGCTGCGCGTCTACCAATTCCGCCATATCCGCACACTTTGGTCTTGGTGGAGCGGTATTTAGCCCGTGTCCCACAGGAAGGAAAGCAGATTTTTCGTGGCCAATCCGGGCCGTGGATGGCGAAGGCAGCAGGGCACCCCGCCACCCCCGGCAGGGATCATGGCGTGGCGGAAAATACCGGCAGCGGCTTGGACTCGGGCAGCGGTTCGGCATTCGGCACCGGGGTGGGTGCCAACAGATCGCTGCGGCCGTTGATCATATAGGCCGCCTTGCGGATCAACTCAGACCGATCCGGCAACCCCGGCGCGAACACCGTGCCCCCGGCAAGATTGGCCTCCAGCCCCTGCCCATACCAGCTTAGCGCCAGATCAGGCCGCACCGTCGCCCCAAAGCCTTGGCTCAGATGGTGGCCCAGCAATTCGGCATAGGGCTTTTCCCCCAGTGCCGTCAGCAACAGCGCCGACCCGATCGCCACATCCATCGCGTCGGTGGTATATCCCACCCCCAGACAGATTTTCGCCGTGCCCATCAGTTGCGCCGGTGCCATGCCCGAACTGACCACAAACGCCGAAACCCCGGCCAGCACCTCGTCACGCGGCTTTAGCGACAGCGCCGCCACATGGTCCTGCAATACCGGCCCAAAAGACTTGCACTGCTCGGCAATCTGCGCGGGCGTGAAGCCGGCGATGGATGCCGCCAGTTCTTCGCCGCTGGCCATCGCATAGGTGCGGGCCAGACAAAACTGCTCGCCCAGCGCGAAATTTGCATCCGTCAGCATGGCGGCTTGGGTATAACCCCCATTAGTATTGGTCAGCAGACTGATCTTGTTGCAATGCGACGCCAGCGACACCTGCGCCACCCCGCTGCCCATGAATGAAGGCAAGCTAGGCTCTGCCGCTGCCTCCAACACCGGCAGCGCCGTTGAAATCGCCCCATTGGCCTCGGCCGCAGGTATAGCCGCCGCCGCTGCCGGAACCGCCGCCGTCACCCCCAAGGCCGCAGGCGATGCCACCACCCCCGCCATTTCGTCGCGTTGCACCAAAAGCAAGCCGCGCACCCCTTGCGGATGCGTCGAGATGGTCTGCGCCACCAGCGGCCCGCCAATGATGGCGCGGTTATACGACAACACCAGCAGCGACCGCTCGTAATCGGTCAGCTGCCCGGTCGGCGGATAACCCATCAACGCCTGATACTGCGAAATCGCCGCCCGCGACTTCGGTCCGATCGACCCGTCCGGCGTGCCCACCGGAAAGCTGAAGTAGTTCAGCGCGGTCTGCACCTCGCGGTTGGCTTCACGCTGCGCCGAAGACATCGACGGCTTGCGGGGTGTCGAAGACCGGGTCGAGGTCGACCGTCGCGTGGTCGTGGCCCGGCGGTTGTTATTGGCGCCGTTCACGATCGCGCCGCCGATAATCCCGCCAATGATCCCGCCGACAAGTGCATCGCCATCGGCCATCGCTTGCTCTGCCGGTGCCACCGCCATGGTCAGAATCAGACAGCCGCTTGCAATCTTGTTGAATTTCATAACTTCTCTCCATCACGTCGTGCAGGTAAGGTAATTGGTGTAAATCCGCCTTATCCTTAGCACATATCGTTCAACCAGGACAGAAAATTTGCGCAGGAATTCCTTACCCGCCAATGATCTGACACCGCAGCCGGACCCCATGCCCACAATGGTAGAATGGACGCATCTTCCGGGGTTAGCCCCCTATGTCGAAACCCTTGCCGCGATGGAGGCCCGCGTGGCCGATATCGCTGCGGGCACCGCCCCCGAGGCGGTTTGGCTGCTTGAACACCCGCCGCTTTATACCGCAGGCACCTCTGCCCATGCCGCAGACCTTACCGACCCTGACCGCTTTCCCGTTCACATCGCAGGGCGTGGCGGCCAATACACCTATCACGGCCCCGGTCAACGCGTCGCCTACACCATGCTCGACCTTAACAAACGCGGCCGCGATGTGCGCCAGTTTGTCTGCGCCCTCGAGGCTTGGGTGATCGCCACTCTGGCCGAGTTCAACGTGGCAGGCGAACGCCGCGCCGGCCGCGTCGGCGTCTGGGTGGTGCGCCACGACCGCCCGAAAAACCCAGACGGCACCCTGCGCGAGGATAAGATCGCCGCCATCGGTGTCAAACTGCGGCGTTGGGTGTCGTTTCATGGCATTTCGATCAATGTCGAGCCGGATTTGTCGCATTTTACCGGTATCGTGCCCTGCGGCATCCGCGATCACGGCGTCACCAGCCTGGTCGATCTTGGTCTGCCCGTCACCATGGCCGACCTTGACGCAGCCCTGATCTCGACCTTTAGTCGCTATTTCCCGGACCTGCCGAATTGACTAAGGTCAAGCAGCGACACCCTGACCTATGGTAGCAACACTTCGCCCGCACTATGTGCGTATTGTGATTCTTTCGTGCAGGATTAGAACCCTCCACACCCCGCCAAAACACCGCGCCAAACCAAACAAGGACCAGACCATGAAAATCAGCCTCTACGCCACGCTCGCCGTTCTAGCGCTTGCCGTTCCTGCATTCGCCGAAGGCGACGAAAAAGGCGACGCTGCAAAGGGCGAAGC
>JBAVTI010000295.1:0-4134 GCA_049696055.1 Paracoccaceae bacterium
CCCTGATTGCCGAGGCGCATCCGCAAGCCGCCGAAATTTCTTTTGGTCTGGCCCTGCGCGCCTATGATTTCAGCCCGCATAAATCTACCCAACCCACGGCACCCGGCACTGTTGTGATTGCTGTAACCAATCCCGAAGCCGTCGCCGCCACCGCATCGCCCATGGCCGCCGTCGCAGAAGGCGTGTTCTTCGCGCGCGATCTGGTCAACGAACCCGCCAATATCCTGACCACCCACGACTTTGCCGCGCGTTTGGCGGCAATGCAGGAACTGGGTCTGGATGTTGAAATCCTTGAAGAAGACCAACTGACCAAACTGGGCATGAACGCGCTTCTGGGCGTTGGCCAAGGCTCGGAAAGCCCATCAAAGGTGGTGGTCATGCACTGGCATGGCGGCCCGAAAGATCAGCCACCCTTCGCGCTGGTCGGCAAGGGCGTGGTATTTGACACTGGTGGCATCTCGATCAAGCCCGCTGCGGGCATGGAAGACATGACGATGGATATGGGCGGTGCCGCCACCGTCGCAGGCGTGATGCGCAGCCTTGCTCTGCGCGGGGCCAAGGCCAACGTTGTCGGCCTCGTTGGTCTGGTCGAAAACATGCCCGACGGGCGCGCGCAACGCCCCGGCGATGTGGTGCGGTCGATGAAGGGGGATACCATCGAGGTGATCAACACCGATGCCGAAGGGCGTTTGGTGCTGGCGGACGTGCTGTGGTATGCGCAAGAGCGGTTCAAACCCACGGGGATGATCAACCTTGCGACGCTGACCGGGGCGATTATCGTGGCTTTGGGGCATGAAAACACCGGGGTTTTCAGCAATAATGATGTGTTGTGCAATGCGTTCCTGAAGGCGGCGGCGGCGGAAGGCGAGGGCGCGTGGCGGATGCCGATGGGCGATGCCTATGATGCCAAGCTAAAGTCGCGCATCGCCGATATGGTGAATTCCTGCGGCCGGGACGGCGGCGCGATTACGGCGGCGCAGTTCCTTGCGCGGTTTGTGAAACCCGAAACACCATGGTGCCACCTTGATATTGCCGGCACCGCTTTGGTCAAGGCGGATACGACGCTGGCCCCCAAAGGGGCAACGGGCTGGGGCGTTATGGCATTGAACCGGTTGATAAAAGACAAGTTCGAGGGGTAAACCCCTTGGGCATGGTGCTGTTTTACCATCTGACGCGATCTGCAGCGCGGGAAACCGCTGTGGTGCTGCTTGGCAAGGCGATAGGGGTCGGTTGGCGCGTCATGGTGCGCGGCACCGATCCGGCCAAGCTTGCGGCGCTGGATGCTGATTTGTGGCTGGGGCCGGATGACGGGTTTCTGGCCCACGGGCTGGCGGGGGGGGCGCATGATGCCGATCAACCGATCTTGCTGGGAACCGGGGCGATTGCCAACGCGGCGCGCTGTCTGATGCTGGTTGATGGGGCGGAAGTGTCGCTGCCCGAAATTGAAAGTCTGGAGCGGGTGTGGGTGCTGTTTGACGGGCAGAACGAGGCCGCACTTGGCCACGCGCGGGGCCAATGGAAGACGCTGACCGGGGCAGGGGTATCGGCGCAATACTGGTCAGAAGAGTCGGGTAAATGGGAAAAGAAGGCGGAAAAGTAGCGGGGCGGTGATTTAGGCTTTAAGCAGCGCCGGGAACGAAATTGCCAACAGCATGCCCGCCAGCGGCAGCGAAAACAAAAAGCCGAAATGTGCGTATCCGACCGCACCGATGAGACCTCCCAGCAAGAACACGCCCAGAAGTTGCAGCAACAGCAATAGTTTAGCAAAGTCTGGCGCGACGCGGGCCGAGGGGGCCGCGCGGGCATAGGCGGCTTTGCCAAGCTCGATCCCGACATCGGTGATCATGCCGGTGGCGTGGGTGGTGCGGATGCGCGCGCCCGAGATTTTGG
Source organism: Paracoccaceae bacterium (assembly GCA_049696055.1). GTDB lineage: Bacteria > Pseudomonadota > Alphaproteobacteria > Rhodobacterales > Rhodobacteraceae > JBAVTI01. The sequence continues at coordinate 1,891 of JBAVTI010000295.1, forward strand.
TGATGGTGGCATTTTGCAGCCCCATGATGAAACACAACAGCCCCAAGGCGGTCTGGTTCAGCCATGGCTGCCCCACCCCAGCGGCACCGAGGGCTGCGAAACCCAGGAACAATACGCCCTGCGCCGCGATCGGCAGGGCGTATTGCACCCGTGGATTGTTGGTGCGCGCCCAATTGATGGCGAAGGCCGACAGGGCGGCCCCGGCCACAAAACACAGGATCGCCAGCGCGCTTTGCAGCACCAGCGTCAGGTTTTGCAGCGCGATATTATCGGCCAGTTGCGACAGATAGCCCGTCATATGCGAGGTATAATCGCCCAACACCATAAAGCCGCCCGCATTGGCGCAGCCCGCCACCCCCGCCAGAACGGTCGCCAGATAACGGTCGGCAGAACGCGCCCGGTGATGGGCGGTGATCAGGCCAAAACCACGAAAGGTTTGCCGAAAGAGGCGAAAGCGGGACATGTGTTTGCTCGGATCAAGGAAGGCTGGTTGTGACAGGCTGGAAGCGACAGTGTTGCATAACTCAATAAGATGAATAGGTTACCTAGTCAAAATCATCCGGTCTTTCGCAATTTCAATGTGGAACAAGCCAAGATAATCCATCCCCAGAAGCGAGCCGTCCATCTCGCCCTCATTCACCCAGATATCCATTCGGGCGTCCTGAAACGGGCCCAAGACGATGTTATCAACCTTGACGCGGGCGGTGCGGACCACGCCGTTCGCGGTGTTCGCCTCGCCCAGATAGAGCAGCGCGTCGGGGTCGATGCCCAGCCTGCGTGCATCCGCTTTGGTCAGCACGACGTTGCTGGCCCCGGTATCGACCATGAACATGATCGGGGTGTCGGCAATGGTCAGGGTCAGGTAGTAATGGCCGTCTTCGGCGCGCGGCACTTCGATACGGTTGTCGGTGATGGTTTGGACCGGGCTGATGGTGGTGCGGATATCGGACCACAGGCCGTAACCCGCCATGACGCCGACAAAGATCATGCCCCACGCCATCGCCGATCGCATGGCAAACCCCAGCCGGCCCCGGTATTCCACCATGACCCAGCCGCCCAACGCCGCCAGCAGGATACCCAGATAGGCCAATCGGGCAATGGTATCGCTGTCCATCAGCCGATTAACCCGGTGCCGCGAATACCGTCGATGACAAATTGCACCGACAGGGCGGCCAGCAACATGCCCAGGAGGCGGGTGATCACCAGATTGCCGATCCGGCCCAACATCCGCTCGACCGGGCCAGCGACAAGGAAGAACAGGAATGAGATGGCGACCACGACGATCATCACCAGATGCACCGCAATCACCCCTTGCCAACTGCCGCCCGATTGGCCGACCAGCAGGATCATCGAGGCAATCGCCCCTGGCCCGGCGATCAGCGGAATGGCCAGCGGAAACACCGAAGGGTCGTGGTGATCATTGGTGCTTTGGCCCTCGGTCTGGGCTTGGCGGCGTTCGGTGCGGCGTTCAAACAGCATGTCGAGGGCGGTCAGAAACAGCAGGATGCCGCCCGAGATGCGGAAGGCGGGCATGGATATGCCAATGAAATCAAGCACCGCTTCGCCAAGCAGGCCAAAAAGCGTCAGGATGGCGATGGCGACAAAGCAGGCACGCGCCCCGATGGCACGGCGGCGGTCTGACGCCATGCCGGGGGTCAGGGCGATGAACATCGGGATCAGGCCAGGCGGATCAATGACCACCAGCAGGGTGGCGAAAGCGGTGATCAGAAAGGCAGACTCGATGATCAAGCAGCGGCCTCCAGCTTTTCCTGCGCTTTGACCCACATCGCTTCGGCGCGATCAAGCCCTTCCATCACCTCGGCATATTTCTTTTGCCAGGTTTCGGCTTCCGAGCCGCGACCGGGTTCATAAAGTTCCGGGTCGGCAAGTTTCTTGGCCAGACGGTCGCGCATTACGTTCAGCTTTTCAAGCCGTTCCTCGCATTTGCGCACCTCGGCCCGCATCGCAAGCATTTCATCGCGCGAGGCTTTTTTGGGTTTCTCGACCGGTTTCGGGGCGGGTTTGGTATCTTCGTCGCCCGCCAGAAGTTGGGCGCGGTAGGTTTCAAGGTCTTGCTCGTAGGGAGTCACCGCGCCACCTTTGACCAGCCAGAGGCGGTCGGCGACAAGGCCAAGCAGGTGCATATCGTGGCTGACCAGAACGACGGCGCCGGAATATTGGGTCAGCGCCTCGACCAAGGCTTCGCGGCTTTCCATATCAAGGTGGTTGGTCGGCTCGTCGAGG
>JBAVTI010000296.1:0-5960 GCA_049696055.1 Paracoccaceae bacterium
GCCCAAGCCCTGACCCTGCGTGCCCGCTTGAAACCCGGTGCTGCCCCCCTTCTGCTGCTATCAGGTGGCGAGTTGACGGTGACGCGCACAGGCACCGGCATCGGGGGCCCCAATGCCGAATACGCCCTCGCCCTTGCCCTTGCACTGAACGGCACACTTGGCATTCACGCCATCGCCTGCGATACCGACGGCGTCGATGGTGCCGCCGAAGTGGCCGGGGCAGTGATTTCCCCCGTCACGCTGCAAACCGCTGCAACGCAGGGCCTGAACCCCGCCGCTGCGCTGGCCATCAACGACAGTCACAACTTCTTTGCCGCCCTTGGCGATCAAGTAATCACCGGCCCCACCCTGACCAACGTCAACGATTTTCGTGCCATCCTGATTACCCCCTGACGCCGAGGCAGGGGCCACCGGCGGGGGCATCGAGCCCCCGCAGGTGGCGCTGACGCAAATGGCTGGACGATTAGGGTATTTGTGGCCGCAACCGAAGCCTCCGGCGGGAGTATTTGGGCAAAGAAAAGCCGAAAGGCCGCTAGGGTGGCGGCTTAGCGCACCGCGCCCAGAATGGCGTTCTTCAGGGTGCAATCGCGCACCACGTCGCCAGCACATTTGCGGAACTTCAGATCCGTGGTCAAACAAATCCGGGCTTCCTGAATCATTCCCCGGTCACAGGTGACGGTGATCATATCGGGCTGCAGCCCCGGATTGCTTTGCAAAAATGCATCCTGAATAACCGATGCGGGCACCTTCAGATCCTTGGACACTTTTGCAAAGATCGGCGGGATTATCACCGTGCCATAGGCCCGCCGCATCGCCGCGTAATAGGCTTTTGCCGAAAGCCCCGCACAGCGCCCGTGCTTTTTCCACTGGTACCACGCCAGCCCCGCACCCCCCATGATATCAGCCATTGCCTCGCTTTCACCCCGCGAGGGATCGCGCTCTGCCGTCCGGCAATAAGACGGCCAACCCGCCTCGTGCTGTGGCCAAAGCCCATGCAGTGTGAAGGTGAAATTATGTCGCGCATCGCACTGATCATCGCCCCGCGCATCGCCCTCAAGCACGCACCAATTCGACGACCACCCCAGCGACATCACGTAATAATCGAAATCCCCCGCCCGCTCGCCGTCTGCATGCGCAGCAAACCCCAGACAAAGCGCCAAGAACGCTGCTAACCAATGGCGCATTTTCTCTTTCCTCCCACTCGGAACCCGACTATAAGCCCTGCAACTTCCCGAAACCGAGAAGACGCGAGGCTACCCTCGCAGCCGTTTTCCCGGCCCGGGAGAGAATTGTAAAGCCCTGCCTGCAGAAGGCTTCTGCCATGGGCAATTGTGAAGGATAGACCGATGTCCAAACCCCTTATGGCGAAAGCCACCGCCGTCTGGCTGGTGGACAATACCACCCTGACCTTCCGTCAGGTTGCTGATTTTTGCGGCATGCACGAGCTTGAAGTGCAGGGTATCGCCGACGGCGATGTGGCCACGGGTGTCAAAGGTTTTGATCCGGTCGCCAATAACCAGCTTGACCAAAGCGAGATCGAAAAGGGTCAGAAAGACCCGCTTCACAAGCTGAAACTGAAATTCATCGCCTCGGCTGTTGGCGAGGAAAAGCGTCGTGGCCCGCGCTATACCCCGCTTTCCAAGCGCCAGGATCGCCCGGCCGCCATCTACTGGCTGGTGAAATTCCACCCCGAATTGACCGACGGTCAGGTCGGCAAACTGGTCGGCACCACCAAGCCGACGATCCAGTCGATCCGTGGCCGCACCCATTGGAACATCGGCTCGATCACCCCGATTGATCCGGTCGCTTTGGGGCTTTGCCGCCAGTCCGAACTTGACGCCGCCGTTCAGGTGGCCGTGCGTAAAAAGGCCTCGGAAGGCGGCGTGATGTCGGATGATGAACGCCGCAAGCTGGTGTCGACCGAACAATCGCTTGGCATGTCCGAAGAGCCGAAAATGCCCGCCAGCCTGTCCAACCTAGAGCAGTTCACCCGCCGCGAAGAAGAAGAAAAGCCTGCCGATTTCTCGAATGCCGACAGCTTTTTCAACCTGCCGCATGGCGATGACGACGACGAGGATGAAGACGACAAACACGGCAAACGCTGAATTTGTCCGCACCGCATTCAAGGCCCCGGTTCAAAGCCGGGGCTTTTTTGTTGGCCGCAGTCATCGCATGTCTTCCCGGCTATGCGCGACCTTCGCAATCCAAAGCCATACGCAAACCATACATGAGCCATACGCAATCCAGCCCCGCAATGTGCCGGGGTCACGCCCGGATATTATGCCCTGTACGCATACTTTAACGCGGCAACATTTCCTCGCCTAACCCGCCGGCAATTTCTGCCACCAGCCAATCGCGAAACGCCTGCAGCGGCGGATACCACGCGCCAATGCTGGGCCAGACCAGATAGTAGCTGCCTGCGCCCGCCACAGGCCCGCCCCAGGCATCGACCAAACGCCCGTCCGCCAGTTCCGCCTTCGCCAGAAATTCCGGCAACAGCGCCACCCCCACGCCGTAAATTGCCGCCTGAATCATCGGCGCGAATTGGTCAAACAGCATGCCCTGCGGCACGCCCCCCGCGACCCCATGCGCGCGAAACCACCCTGCCCAGGCATTTGGTCGTGTCTCCAGCTGCAGCAGCGGCATGCCGATCAGATCGCTGGCGCTCTTCACCGGATGGCTGGCCAGAAACCCCGGCGCACAACAGGCAACCAAAGCCTCGTCAAACAGCTTGGCATAGCCCGCATTCGGCCAAGTCTCGGCGCCGAAATGTATTGCGGCATCAAAGCCTTCCTCTTCAAAATCAAACGGCTTCAGCCGGGTGCCAAGGTTGATCGTCACCCCCGGATGCGCCGCCAAAAACCGGGGCAAACGCGGGGCCAACCACCGCGTCCCAAACGTCGGCAAGATTGACAGTGACAGCGTGCCACCTCCGGTATTCGACCGAACCCGCATCGCCCCTCGGCTGATCAGATCCATCGCCCGGGCCACTTCTCGTGCATAGGCAAGCGCCGCTTCGGTCGGCACCAGTCGCCGCCCTTGTCGCAAAAACAGCGCCACCCCCAGTTGCGCCTCAAGGCTCATCACCAGGCGGCTGACGGCCCCTTGGGTCAAATCCAGGTCGCGCGCCGCAGCAAGGGTTGACCCGGTTCTGCACACCGCTTCAAATGCCGAAAGCAGGCTGATCGACGGCAGGAATCGTCTCGGCGTCGCCATTCTATGCGCTCCATACATACTTAAACGCGATAATAGCGTTATTCTTGCTTCGAACAATCGCCTATACGCATATCAACACATCCTTAATGATAGGTTGCATCATGGCTCTGAAACCCAAAGACGCCCCCGATCTGGCTCGGTTTGACTGGGAAGACCCGTTCCGTCTCAACGATCAGTTGACCGAGGAAGAGCGGATGTTGCGCGACGCCGCCCGCGCTTATGCACAGGAAAAGCTGCAACCGCGTGTCACCCAAGCCTACCGCGAAGAATCCACCGACCCGGCGATTTTTCGCGAAATGGGCGAAATGGGGCTGCTGGGCACCACCATCCCCGAGGAATACGGCGGACTTGGTTCGTCCTACGTCGCCTACGGGTTGATCGCCCGCGAAGTCGAGCGTGTCGACTCGGGTTACCGCAGCATGATGTCGGTGCAATCCAGCCTGGTGATGTATCCGATCTACGCCTATGGCACTGAATCTCAACGCAAAAAATACCTGCCGAAATTGGCGTCCGGCGAATGGATCGGCTGCTTTGGTCTGACCGAGCCCGATGCCGGGTCAGACCCCGCCGGGATGAAAACCGTCGCCCGCAAAACCGCCAACGGCTATGTTTTGAACGGCGCAAAGATGTGGATTTCCAATGCGCCCATCGCTGATGTCTTCGTGGTTTGGGCCAAATCCGAGGCACATGGTGGCAAGATCAAAGGTTTCGTGCTGGAAAAGGGCATGAAAGGCCTTAGCGCGCCGAAAATCGGTGGCAAACTTTCCTTGCGCGCCTCGATCACCGGCGAGATCGTGATGAAAGACGTCGACGTTGGCGAAGACGCTTTGCTGCCGAATGTCGAGGGTCTGAAAGGCCCATTCGGCTGTCTGAACCGCGCCCGTTATGGCATCTCATGGGGCGTTCTGGGGGCGGCTGAATTCTGCCTGCACGCCGCCCGTCAATACGGGTTGGACCGCAAACAGTTCAACAAACCCTTGGCGCAAACCCAGCTTTATCAGTTGAAACTCGCCAATATGCTGACTGAAATCAGCCTTGGCCTGCAAGCTAGCCTGCGGGTTGGCCGCCTGATGGATGACGCCAACGCCGCACCCGAGATGATCAGCATCATCAAGCGCAACAACTGCGGCAAGGCGCTGGACGCCGCCCGCCACGCGCGTGATATGCACGGCGGCAATGGCATTCAGGAAGATTACCAGATCATGCGCCACATGGTTAATCTGGAAACCGTCAATACCTACGAGGGCACCCACGACGTCCACGCCCTGATCATCGGGCGCGCCATTACCGGGCTGCAAGCGTTCTTCTAAGCGTCTCTTATCCTTCCCATTCGGTCAGTCTTCGATCCGCGAAGCGCGACCGAATGGGCGGGATGAGGGGTGCCACTGCAAAGGGGTTCCCATGGGTCGATCCATCATTGTTCACGAAAACTTCCTGCGTCGCGTTGCGGCGCGGGACTTTCCGCATGGGCAACCGCCGTCGGGCCCTTTGACCAACCCCGATGCCGTCGCCATTTACCGCGCCGCCTGCCTGTCGCGCGCATTAGATCGTACCAGCCGGGCGATGCAAAAGGCCGGGCAGGGCTTCTATACCATCGGCTCGTCGGGTCATGAGGGCATGGCCGCCGTCGCTGCCGCCCTGCGCCCCACCGACATGGCCTTTCTGCATTACCGCGATGCGGCGTTTCAGATCGCCCGCGCGGCCCAGGTTCCCGGCCAAACCATCGCATGGGATATGCTTCTATCGTTCGCCGCCTCGTCCGAAGACCCAATCTCCGGTGGCCGCCACAAGGTTCTCGGCTCGCGCGCCCTCAACATTCCGCCGCAAACCTCTACCATCGCCTCGCACTTGCCCAAAGCCGTGGGTGCCGCCTATGCCATCGCTGCCGCCAAACGCCGCCCGCCCGAACACCAGCAACTCCCCGATGACGCCATCATCATGTGCAGTTTTGGTGATGCTTCGGCCAATCATTCCACCGCTCAAGGTGCCTTTAACACCGCAGGCTGGACCGCCTACCAATCCATCCCGCTTCCCCTGCTTTTCGTTTGCGAAGACAATGGCATCGGCATTTCCACCAAGACCCCCAAAGGTTGGATCGCCGCCAATTTCCAATCCCGCCCCGGCCTTGAATATTTCCACGCCGATGGCCTCGACATCTTTGAAACTTACCGCATTGCCCAAGAGGCCGCCGCATTCGTTCGCCTGCGCCGCAAACCCGCATTCCTGCATTTAAACACCATCCGGCTTTACGGCCACGCTGGTGCCGATATGCCCACCACTTATCTGCCAAAGGAAGAAGTCGAGGCCGAAGAGGCCAACGATCCCCTGCTCCACACCGTCCGCTTGCTACACCAATCCGGCGCGCTGTCGCCTGACGAGGCGTTGAAAATCTACACCGAGACCGCCGACCGTGTTACCCGCATTGCCGAACAGGTCGTCACCCGCCCGCACTTCAAAACCGCCGCCGATGTCATGGCCTCTATCATCCCGCCGCTCCGCGCCTGCAAACCGACCAACGGCCCTTCTGCTGACACCCGCGCCGATATATTCGGCAGCGATATCAAACAGATGAACGACCCCCAGCCGATGTCGAAAATCCTGAACTGGACGATGACCGACCTCATGCTCCAGCACCCCGAGATTGTGATGATGGGCGAGGATGTCGGCCGCAAGGGTGGCGTCTACGGTGTCACCCAGAAACTCCAGCAACGCTTTGGCGCTGATCGGATGATCGACACCTTGCT
>JBAVTI010000297.1:0-3077 GCA_049696055.1 Paracoccaceae bacterium
GCGGTCGTCATTGCCGCCGACATTGGTGAAATCGACAATTACGTCGCCCGCCTCGCCAAGGCCAAGATACAAGAACGTATCGTTGCCCGCGCCGCCGTTCATTGCATCCGCACCATTGCCGCCCGCCAGCTGATCAACCCCGGCACCGCCCTGCAACGTGTCGTTGCCGCCAAAGCCGAAAAAGCCGTTGTTCAGCGCATTGCCGCGCAGCAGATCGTTGCCAAAACTGGAGCCATAGATGTTCTCAAGATTGGTGTATTCATCCCCCGCCGCGACCCCGGTATTTGCAAAAGCCAGGTCCAGCGCCACCTGAATGCCGCTGGTGGTGCGGAAATCCAACAGATCGTTGTCCGCGCCACCATCAATGGTCTCTATGTCAGCGCCGACGCGGAAGGTATCAACGCCTGCGTCGCCACTGATGACGCCCTGCACCGAGCCGCCGCGCCCATCATAAACATCAACGCCATCGCCCATGAACACATCGCCGATTACTGTGCCATTGCGGTTGTCAAAAAGATCGGTGCCGCCATCCAGTCTGACCTGCCCCACCATCATTCCCCGGTTATAGATGACGTCAATCGCAATCGCGCCTAGCGAGTTGAACGCATCAATCGGGCTGGTAATGGTACCAAGGTTCGTCACCACAAATCGTTCGGTAATGATGGCGCCATCGCGGGCAACGCCATAATTGCCGCCAAAAATCGATCCGTAATTCTGCAGGGTTGAGGTGGTTAATAAACCAGTTCCCGACAAGATGTAGCCATAGGTGCCGCCAGAGATCGAACCATAATTGACGCCGCTGCCAGAGGTGGTCCGCAGCACCGCCCCGATGCCGCTTGCAGACACAACGCCCGAACTGGTAACGACCAGTTGGCCCGCAACATCCGAGGCACCGTCACTGCCCAAGGCGATGCCGATGAAACCGCCCATCACGTTGCCCGCAATGGTGGCCCGATGCCCCGACCCGGTGCCGTTGATGGCAACGCCGCTTTGCACGGCGACAACCACGTTTGTCGCAACAAAGACGCTGTCGGTGTCGGTCAGATTGACGGCGGGGCCAGAGGCGACGACGGTATTGGTGGAAATGATCTGAAGTGCCATTTGGAAATTCCTTGGTAATTGGCGCGGGGTCTAATGCCCGCATTAAAAAAAATGTATGCGATGCCACAAAGGCAGTCACCGTTAATATCTTGGCAAAGAAAGCCCGGAGACGTCAATCAATTCGATCGCCAACCCAACGATTCGACGATGGCGCTCCGCGCTTTTCCTTAAAACCCCTAGATCAGCACGATATCCGCGGCTGTCATCAAAGCCCCAGCCTGCAAATCTGCAATCATCGTCAAGCCGCCCGCAGCCGAGCCATTGCTGTCAAACCACAGCGTCGTGGTGGTGGTGTTGAACACAAAGCGGTCTTCCGCGCCGCCGGCGATATTGCTTGGGCCGCTAAAGAACAAAGCGGGGTTTAACGCTCCCGCCACCAGCCCCGCGCCAAAGCCTGCCGCCCGGATCACAAAGCGGTCGTCATTGCCGCCGACATTGCTGAAATCGACAATCACGTCGCCCGCCTCGCCAAGGCCGAGATACAAGAACGTATCGTTGCCCGCGCCGCCGTTCATTGCATCCGCACCAGCGCCGCCCGCCAACTGATCAACCCCGGTGCCGCCTTGCAGGGTGTCATTGCCGCCAAAGCCGTAAAAGCCGTTGTTCAGGGCATTGCCGCGCAGCAGATCGGCACCGGTGTTTGAGCCGTAGATGTTTTCGATGTTGGTATATTCATCGCCCGCCGCGACCCCGGTATTGGCAATCGCCAAGTCCAGCGCCACTTGAATGCCGCCGGTGCGGCGGAAATCTAGCAGGTCACTGCCCGCGCCGCCGTCAATATCCTCGGCCCCGGCCCCGACGCGGAAGCTATCGTTGCCGTCGCCGCCGTTGATCGTGCCGATCACGCGGCCATATTCACCCAGATAAATATCGTTGCCGCCAAGCAGAGACACCGCTCCCCGCAACTCACCGGAATTGTCGACCGTATCGACGATGTTGCCACCCCGAAAGCTGAAGTCGCCACCGATGATCAGGCCTTGGTTGACCAGATAGAGGGCGTTGGTGGGGAAATGAGCCAACACACCATCGTGGATTGCGTTAATGGTTCCGGCGTTCAGGACCGTGGATAACGTCGCGTCATTGCCGCCAATGAAAACACCATATGAGCCATTCAAGGTGCCAAAGTTCGCGACGCTTGCGCCGCGGGCATTGATGAAGATGCAGTCGTCGCCCGCCTGAATATAGCCAGAGGCGGCGACGATGACCCTGACACCGGTTTGGGTACCATCGAAGCCCAGAGCAATTCCATCCTGCGTGGCGGACACCACCGCGCCCGAAACGAACACCGACTGGTTCGACCCGGTTCCGATGATCGCTATACTGTCACTGGAATAGACCAGCGCGCTTGGGCCAACGATCAGGCTATCCAGCGTGCCAAGACTGTAGGGGGTGCCAAGCCCGCCAGCGGTTCCGTTTACAGTAATCAATGCCATGGGAATAATCCTTCTGATGCGGCAAGCCAGCCTTGGGTTCAGGAAAAAGAAATATGTGCTTTAAGCAGTGTTCGGCCCCAACAGCTAAGCACAGTCGTGGAATCCGGTACCGCGAAACTACCGCAAAGACCCAGTAGCACAAATGATTTCAATCAAACCTTGCCGGTCGCCGAACCGCGCTGGAAATGCGTGAACACCCGACAACCTCGCAGCACCAGACGGGCCTGATCGGTCAAGCCTGCTTGCCGGACACAGGCCAAAGCTGGCCCAGCCCGTCTAGGGCGCAAATTGCCCCTAGATCAGCAAGATATCCGCCGCCGTCATCGTGGCCCCGGCCTGCAAATCAACCAGCAGGGTCAAGCCGCCCGCAGCCGAGCCATTGCTATCAAACCACAGCGCCGTGGTGGTGGTGTTGAACACAAAGCGGTCTTCCGCGCCCCCGGCGATATTGCTTGGGCCGCTAAAGAACAGATTGGGGTTTAACGCTCCCGCCACCAGCCCCGCGCCAAAACCTGCCGCCCGGATCACAAAGCGGTCGTCATT
>JBAVTI010000298.1:0-10845 GCA_049696055.1 Paracoccaceae bacterium
TCCAGAAGCCTTTGATAATGCGTGATAACCAGAAAAGCGCGCCCGGCATCCCGCAGGGCGTTCACCCCTTCGGCGACCAGTTTCATTGCGTCGACATCCAACCCAGAGTCGGTCTCATCCAAAATGCACATCTGCGGTTCCAGCATCGCCATCTGCAAGATTTCGTTGCGCTTTTTCTCACCGCCAGAAAAGCCAACATTAACCGGGCGTTTCATCATGTCGGCATCGATTTTTAGCGTCTTTGCCTTGGCACGCACCACTTTCAAGAACTCGCCCGCCGACATTTCTTCTTCACCACGGGCTTTGCGCTGAGCATTTACGGCGGTACGCAGGAAGGTCATATTGCCAACACCGGGAATTTCGACCGGATATTGAAAGGCCAGAAACAGCCCTGCGGCGGCCCGAGCTTCGGGCGCCATCTCCAGCAATTCGGCACCGTTCAGTTTTGCAGAGCCCATGGTCACCTGATAGCCATCGCGCCCGGCCAGAACGTAGGACAGTGTCGATTTACCCGACCCATTCGGCCCCATGATCGCATGTACCGTGCCTGCATCCACCGTCAGGTTAACGCCCTTTAGGATTACTTTGTCTTCTTCCTGAAGTTTGACGTGCAGGTTGTTGATCTCTAACATTTTTAGTCCTTCCGGCATCACAATGGACGCGTGAATTGGTTTAGCACCCAGGCCATCCGGTCTACCGGAAATGCCATAGGGGCAATGTCAAACTGTGCCATGCGTCCAACCATGGCTGTGGGTTTCATCAGGGTTTCGATCGCATGGTAGGGTTTGCGGTCACGGTAATCATCAAACAACGCCACAACTGGTTTTTGTGTTCGCAATGCTGTTGCCAAAAGGCAGGCAACACGGAACCGACCGTCAATCAACACGACATCAGGCTGCCGAAAATCCGGACGGTCCCAAACCGAAAGCGCATAACCCGGCCATTGACGAAACAGCGTCTCATCCTTTGGGTGGCCCCACTCACCCGTCGGGCCGATGTCGGCAAAGCACAGACGCACATCCGCAACGGCCGGCGCTACGGCAAACCAGCTTTGCATCATGGCCAGCCAGGCAGCATCGCTTTCTACCGAAAATACAGTCTTTTCAGGCATTTCACCTGCCAGCACTGTCGATCCGCCTGATCCGTATTCCAGGATGCAGGCGGCTTTCAGATAGGCCGTGCGCAGATGCGCGGCCTCTGCCGCAGGCATCGTCAGCATCGGGCGCGTGGGTTGTAAGGTCACGTTCATTTCTTGCGAACCCTTGCAACCGGCTCGCCAACCGCGCGGTACTCGGACAGGGAACTGCGGATCGCGTCCGACGATTGTTCTACAATCTGATCAATGTCTTCTTCAGACAGATGTTGCAAAGAAGCGCGCATGTTGCGCAAAAAGCCAGTATTCGACGCCAACCGGGTTGCAACCACCCTGACGAACGCTTCACGCGACCGTACAGGATGACATACTTGCCGCATCGGGGCGCCTTCAACCAATGATTCCAGCAAATGGGTAGGGTTCGTGGCAAAAAGCCCTTGATCCAGCCAATCTGCAGCATAGGTTTCCAACGCCTCGGCTACATAAGCTTCATGCGCCATGATATTGGAAAAACAGAATATTTCGTCATTGGTGAAAAAGCGTCTTCCTGCCGGGCTTTCGCTGTACTTTTGGCGCAGCGCAAACAAAAGATCCAAAGCACGCGCCGAAAACCGGGTCAGCGGAAAAACCGCCTTATAGTGCGGCACCTCGGGGAAAGCCCGCGTAAAGGGAATATCGTCGGTGTAACGCTTTAGCCCGCTGCCCAAAGCATCGGCAGCAACCTTGTCGAATCTGGCAAAGAAATCAGACGGATCTTCGGTGAAGTGAACATCCGGCTCGACCATCCAGTAAAAGTCGTAATCCGGTTTGGCGGCCCGCAACGCATAGTAGAAATAGTCACCGCAGCGCCAGGCCCAATCAGGAAGACAGCGCAATTCGTTGATCACCACCCACGCATTGGCGATATCGACCACATCGATCGGCGGCCGCACCCCTCGTTGCCGATTGTGGAACACCACCACGATATCGCCGGGAAATGAACCCGACAATCGCGCCAACATTCGTTCTTCCTCTTCGCCCCAGCGATGGGTTCGGATGGCGATGACGGATTTCATTCAAACCTCGCGAAGCAGATTTTCTGGCAGCGTAGCAAGATACCCAGCTGATGCACCCCGCCCGACAGCGCCCTTTGACGCAAGGTTATCAAGGCAAAACAACACGAGATTTGGGCTTTTCACCACTGATTCCGCCAAAAAGGCCAGCCGGAAAAGCTGTTCATTTGACATTTCACCGACCTTTGTCAGATCGCGGATGTAGAAAGCGTCACCATCTATCACCTGCCGGTTACAGCGCGGCTTCAAGCGCCCATGGCTTGCCGATCGCAAAGAACCGCGTTTCAAAAAATCGAAATCATGGAACTGGAAGCCTTGCTGGCGCAATTCGCGGTCCAGATCGCCAAAGCTTGGCTCGCCATCATAAAGCGGCAGGAACCGAACTTCGGTTTGCACAAGAACGGTTTCTTGCAGCGCATTCTTTCCATTAGAAATAATATTTAATTCAGATCCTTGCACATCGATCTTCAAGTAATCTATCCGGCCAATCCCGGCAATATCATCCAGTCGGGTCGTCTTGATCGCAAGCTGGCCGGTCGATTGAGTTGCCCGGTGAAACCCCAGCAATTGCGCCGTATCCGCACGCACCGGAAACACCGATGTAAAGCCAGAGTGCTGGAACAATTGCAGCGTCGCATCATTTCCGTCGCCAAGTGCATTGGAAAAATAGGTCTCGGCACCCGATTTGCGCGCGTTGAGTGCCGCCAAAGCCTCGGCTTGCGGTTCGAAACCGGTCAAATGGCAAAAACCATTATCAAGCAATGACTTGTAAGGCGCATCTCCCTCGATCGGGTTGGCCCCGATATCCACCACACGCAGCGTGGAAAAGCCATCCCAAAGTGTCCGAAGGTAGTGCAGACTTTGGCCCACCAGCACTTGATCCATGACCTACCCCACCGAACCTTCGAGCGAAATTGCCACCAACGCCTGTGCTTCCATGGCAAATTCCATCGGCAAGGACTGCAAAACCTCTTTGCAAAAACCGTTCACCACCAAGGCCACGGCCTCTTCTTCATCCATCCCGCGCGAGCGACAATAGAAAAGTTGATCGTCATCAACCTTTGACGTCGTCGCTTCGTGTTCGACCCGGCTCGAGTTATTTTTCACCTCGATATAGGGCACGGTATGGGCGCCGCATTTGTCGCCGATCAGCAGGCTGTCGCATTGGGTGTAGTTGCGTGAATTGGTGGCTTTGGGATGCATCGACACCAGTCCGCGATAGGTATTCTGCGCCCTGCCCGCGCTTATCCCTTTGGAAACAATACGACTTTTTGTATTTTTTCCCAAATGCACCATCTTGGTGCCGGTATCAGCTTGCTGGGCATTGTTGGCGATGGCGATAGAATAGAACTCACCCTGAGAGTCGTTGCCACGCAGAATGCACGACGGGTATTTCCAGGTGATTGCCGACCCGGTTTCCACTTGGGTCCACATCACTTTGGCCCGGTCACCGCGACAATCGGCGCGCTTGGTCACGAAATTATAAATGCCGCCCAGCCCGTTTTCATCACCGGGATACCAGTTTTGAACGGTGGAATATTTCACCTCGGCATCTTCCAGAATAACAATCTCGACCACGGCGGCATGCAGCTGATTTGTGTCGCGTTTTGGGGCAGTACAGCCTTCCAAGTAGCTGACGTAGCTGCCCTTTTCGGCAATGATCAAGGTGCGTTCAAACTGTCCGGTGTTTTCGGCATTGATGCGGAAATAGGTCGAAAGCTCCATCGGACAGCGGGTGCCCTCGGGGATGTAGACGAACGATCCGTCTGAAAAAACCGCCGAATTCAGGGTAGCAAAGAAGTTGTCCGATTGCGGCACAACCGTTCCAAGATAGCGCTTCACCAGCTCGGGGTGTTCGCGCACCGCCTCCGAGATCGAACAGAAGATCACGCCGGCCTTGGCCAGTTCGGCCTTGAAGGTGGTGCCGACGGAAACGCTGTCGAACACCGCATCCACCGCTACCCGGCGCGGCACATCAGCGCCTTCAACACCTGCCAGAAGCATTTGTTCTTGCAGCGGAATTCCTAATTTCGCGTAGGTTGCCAACAGCTTTGGGTCAACCTCATCCAGAGACTTGGGTTTGCCCACCATGCTTTTGGGTTTGGCGTAGTAATAGATGTCTTGATAGTCGATGTCGGGGTAATGCAGCATGGCCCAACGCGGTTCTTCCAGTTTTACCCAGCGCCGATAGGCCGCAAGGCGCCATTCCAGCATCCACTCGGGTTCATCGTTCTTCTTCGAAATCAGCCGCACGATATCTTCGGAAAGGCCCTTGGGGGCGTATTCCATTTCGATATCGGTTTCCCAGCCATATTTGTATTTGCCCGACATGGCATGCACGGCTTCGATGGTTTCACGGTCGACACCATCCCGAACTTCAAGATCGTCTTTGTCCAGTGCGTTCATTGCTCTGTCGTCCTTATTCCTGTTCCGGGTGGTGCCCCGGTCCCGTCAGCCACGCGCACGGGCCTTGGTGTATTGCGCGCCCCATGCATCCGCAAAGCGCATCACGTCTTCTTCCGTCGTCTGCGGCCCAAGCGACAGGCGGATCGCCGAGGCTGCCGCCACCGCATCAAACCCCATGGCCAGCAGCACGCGGCTTGCCCGCACCTTGCCGCTGGAACAGGCCGACCCTGCGGAAACCGCAAAACCGGCAAGGTCCATTTGCATCACCTGCGTCTCACCCTTCCAGCCTGGCGTGGCGAGGCAAAGCGTGTTCGGCAGCCGTGCAAAGCCATTCCCGACTGAAATAGTCTCATTTGCGTGTGTAGACAATCCTGACTCTAGAATATTTCTAAGTTCGGCCACCCGATCCCAGACGCCATCCGCCAAATCGCGCGCCGCAGCCTGTGCCGCCGCCCCAAAACCGGCGATGCCGATCAGGTTTTCGGTGCCCGCCCTGCGGCCCATTTCCTGCCCGCCACCGCGCAGCACGGCCGCCACATCCAACCCCTGGCGCAGGATCAATGCGCCCACACCCTTTGGCCCACCCAGCTTATGGGCGGAAACCAACATCATGTCGCACCCCAACCAGTTGAACGCAAAGGGAACTTTTCCAAATGCCTGCGTTGCGTCACACACCGCAATTCCCGCAGGCAATTCCTGCAGTATCCCGGTTTCCGAATTGGCCAATTGCAGCGCCGAGCGCGCAGGATCGGCCACCGCCACCCGACCCGCGCGATACACGCTTAAAGAGGTGTCGCACCACGCCGCCACCGCCTCGTGTTCCAGATCGGCGCACACCAGCCCGCGCGCTCCGCAAGCCATGGCCGCTGCTTCGGTCGCCCCCGAGGTAAAGATGATGTCCGCCCCATCCGCCCCCAAAGCCGCCGCCACCTGTGCGCGGGCGCGCTCAATCACTGCCTTGGCGGCGCGCCCTTCGGCATGCACCGAGGACGGGTTGCCCCCCACATCCATCGCCGCAATCATCGCCGCGCGCGACTCGGGGCGCAGCGGCGTTGTGGCGTTCCAATCAAGGTAGGCGCGCGGTTTCACTCTTCGTCCACCACCCGGAACAGGGCGGGCACCGCGGGGCAAGGCCGCATCTCATTCTTGATCACGTCCGACAGCCGGGTTTGATGCAAGAACACATAGACATGCGCCGACAACCCCTCCCACAACCGATTGGTCAGGCTTTGCGCGCGGCTGCCCGACACGCCGCCCGAGGCACCCGCGCCCGAATGCATCGCAGAGACGGTTTCCTCGACCGCTTCCATGATTTCGCTGATGCGGATCGCGTCGGGGCTGCGGGTCAGACGATAGCCCCCACCCGGCCCCCGCACCGCCTCGACCAGACCAGCACGGCGCAATTTCACAAAAAGCTGCTCGAGATACGGCAAAGAGATGTCCTGCCTCTTGGAAATCTCGGCCAGCGACACCAGATCATCATCGGGTGTCAGCGCCAGATCGGCCAGCGCAACCATCGCATACCGTCCCTTGGTCGATAGTTTCATGGCTTAACTCTCCAAATCCATTGACGCCAAGCGACAGGCCGCTTAACTCACGAAGCAACTTTGGGTGAACCCTCACCCTTTGAATGGTTCTAAGTTATCCGACCGAATTCGTCAACAATTCGCCGGTAAGAAAGAGACAGGCACTATGCCCGAAGTGATTTTCGCAGGCCCTGAAGGCCGGCTTGAAGGCCGCTATCATCCGCAAAAAGACCGTGATGCACCGATCGCCATCGTTCTTCATCCGCATCCGCAGTTTGGCGGCACGATGAACAACAAGGTTGTCTACAACCTGCATTACGCGTTTTATCGGCTTGGTTTCACCGTGCTGCGGTTCAACTTCCGCGGTGTCGGGCGCAGCCAAGGCGAGTATGATCTTGGCATTGGCGAGTTGTCTGATGCCGCCTCGGCGCTGGATTACCTGCAATCCATGAACCAGAACGCCAAGCATTGCTGGGTGGCGGGCTTTTCGTTTGGCGCCTGGATCGGCATGCAGCTGTTGATGCGTCGCCCGGAAATCACCGGTTTTATCTCGGTCGCCCCCCCGGCAAACATGTATGACTTTTCGTTCCTGGCACCCTGCCCTTCATCGGGCCTGATCATCAATGGCACCGCTGACCGCGTGGCGACCCCCAAAGATACCGTGACGCTGGTGAACAAACTGCACGAGCAAAAGGGCATCAAGATCACCCATACGCAGATCGAGGGGGCAGATCACTTTTTCAAAGACGAAGAGGCGCATATGAACCCGATGATTTCTACCGTTTCAGACTATGTGAAACGCCGTTTGGGAGAGGTCAGCCGCTAAATGTCTGTGCTTGAGGATATGGGCGATGCCCTTGCCCGCGACGTTCTGGCGGCTATGGAAGAGCTGGGCGATGAGCGGTTTTTCGACAAAGTGTCAAAAGTGCTGCTTGACGCCTCGCCCACCATGCAAGAGGCGTTTCTAACCGCCTACCGGGTTCGCGTAGCCGAAAAGCGCGGCCGCGCCTTTATTGATGCCGCCCTGAAAGCCAAACGCGAGGGCCGCGAGGGGCCAAAGGTGATCATGGACAGCGGCGGCGGGCATTGAGCAGGCAGCTTGATCAGCAATTCGCCTTTCTAAACGAAGCGGATCGGCTGAAATCGGTGCTGCGCGCCACCACGCTATGTGATGGTTCGCGGCGCGAAAACTCGGGCGAACATTCATGGCACCTGACGCTATATGCCATGGTGCTGGCCGATCAGGCCGCGCCGGGGGTTGATATCAACCGCGTCATCAAAATGCTGATCCTGCATGATCTGGTGGAAATCGACGTGGGCGATGTGCCGATCCATTCGGCGAATGGCGCGGCGCATGGATCGTCTTTGACCGCCGCCGCCGAAGCCCGCGCCGCAGACCGCATCTTTGGTCTGCTGCCATCCGAACTTGCCGCCAGTTTCCGCGCACTGTGGGACGAGTTTGAGGCAGCCCAGACCCCGGACGCGGTATTTGCCAAATCGCTTGACCGGGTGCAGCCCGTCTTGGCCAACCTGCAATCGGGCGGTGGCACCTGGATTGAATACAACGTCACCGCAGAGCAACTTGACGCCCGGGTGGGGGTGAAAATTGCCAAAGGCGCACCGGGGCTTTGGGATTATGTGCGCCAAAAGGCGCAAAGCTTCTTTACGGTCTAAGCCGGTTTGCAGATGCCTGCAATTTTCGGTATACAACTGCATACCGCACTTCCCAAACGCCGATTTTTGCGCTAGACAGCCCCAACCGAATCCCCCAACCAAACGAGGCCCCGATGACCAAGATCAAGGTAGCCAACCCCGTTGTCGAGCTTGACGGCGATGAAATGACCCGGATCATCTGGGAATTCATCAAGAAAAAGCTGATCCTGCCCTACCTTGACCTTGATCTGAAATATTACGATCTGGGCATCGAAGAACGCGATCGCACCAACGATCAGGTCACCATCGACTCGGCAATGGCGATCAAGAAATACGGCGTCGGCGTCAAATGCGCGACCATCACCCCCGATGAGCAGCGGGTCGAAGAATTCGGCCTGAAGCAAATGTGGAAATCGCCCAACGGCACCATCCGCAACATCCTAGGCGGCGTGATTTTCCGCCAACCGATCATCTGCAAGAACGTGCCCCGCCTGGTGCCGGGCTGGACCAAACCGATTGTTGTTGGCCGTCACGCCTTTGGCGACCAATACAAGGCCACCGATTTCCGCTTTCCCGGTGCGGGCAAACTGACGATGAAATTTGTCGGCGCCGATGGCACCGTGATCGAAAAAGAGGTCTATGACGCGCCGTCTTCGGGCGTCTACATGGGCATGTATAACCTCGATGACAGCATCATCGACTTTGCCCGTGCCTCGCTGAACTACGGGCTTAATCTGGGCTGGCCGGTGTATCTTTCCACCAAAAACACTATCCTCAAGGCCTATGACGGCCGCTTTAAGGATCTGTTCCAAAAGATCTTTGAGGAGGAATTTGAAGATAAATTCAAGAAGGCGGGCATCACCTACGAACACCGCCTGATCGACGATATGGTAGCCTCTGCCATGAAATGGTCGGGCGGCTATGTCTGGGCCTGCAAGAACTATGACGGCGACGTGCAGTCCGATACCGTGGCTCAGGGCTTTGGCTCGCTTGGCCTGATGACCTCGGTTCTGATGACCCCCGATGGCAAAACCGTCGAGGCCGAGGCGGCGCATGGCACCGTCACCCGCCACTATCGCCAACATCAGGCGGGCAAGGAAACCTCGACCAACTCTGTCGCGTCGATCTACGCGTGGTCCGGCGGCCTGAAGCACCGCGCCAAGTTGGATAACAACGAGGCACTGATGCGTTTCGCCACGACCTTGGAAAAGGTCACGGTGGATGCGGTCGAAGATGGCTGGATGACCAAGGATCTGGCGCTGCTGGTTGGCCCCGATCAAAAGTGGCTGACCACCATGGGATACCTTGAAAAGGTTGACGAGTATCTGAACAAAGCCCTAAAGGGCTAACGGCTTTTTCTTGCCAAAATACTCTGCGGGGGTCCGGGGGCGCAAAGCCCCCGGCTTTTGCATTTATCCGATAGCCTTTCTCTCTGGCCTTTTCGCTGCATGTGCGATATGGCCGCGCCAACCCTACTGAATTGAAAGAGACCCCTCCCGATGGAGCTTCGCAACATCGCCATCATCGCGCACGTCGACCATGGCAAAACCACGCTCGTTGACGAGCTTCTGAAACAGTCCGGTGCCTTCCGCGACAACCAGGCCGTCGCCGAGCGCGCGATGGACAGCAACGACATTGAACGCGAGCGTGGCATTACCATTCTGGCGAAATGTACCTCGCTGGAATGGGCTGGCAAGCGGATCAACATCGTCGACACCCCCGGCCACGCCGACTTTGGGGGCGAAGTTGAACGCATCCTGTCGATGGTGGACGGCGTTGTTTTGCTGGTTGACGCCGCCGAAGGCCCGATGCCGCAAACCAAATTCGTGACGTCCAAGGCGCTGGCCCTTGGTCTGCGCCCGATTGTAGTGCTGAACAAGGTCGACAAGCCTGACGCCGAACCCGACCGCGCCCTGAACGAAGTGTTCGATTTGTTCGCCAACCTTGGTGCCGATGATGATCAGCTTGATTTCCCGGTGCTTTACGCTTCGGGTCGCGCAGGCTGGGCGGATGAGGCGCTGGACGGTCCGCGCAAGGATCTGTCGGCGCTTTATGATCTGGTGCTGAAACATGTGCCGCAACCCGCACAGCTTTCCCGCCGGGATGAGCCGTTCCAGATGCTGGCCACCACGCTGTCTGCCGACCCGTTCATTGGTCGCATTCTGACAGGCCGGGTTGAATCGGGCACCCTGCGCGCCGGCGAAACCATCAAGGCGCTGTCGCGTGATGGCGAAAAGCTGGAACAGTTCCGCGTGTCCAAAGTGTTGGCATTCCGTGGCCTGTCGCAGACCCAGATTGATGTCGCCGAAGCCGGCGATATTGTCACTCTTGCTGGCATGTCCAAAGCCACCGTCGCCGACACGCTGTGCGCGTTGGAACTCGACACCGCTTTGCCAGCGCAACCTATTGATCCGCCAACGATTTCGGTGACTTTCGGCATCAATGACAGCCCGCTTGCCGGCAAAGACGGCTCCAAGGTGCAATCGCGCGTGATCCGCGAACGTCTGATGCGCGAAGCCGAGATCAACGTGGCGATCAAGGTGACCGACACCCCCGGCGGCGACGCGTTTGAAGTGGCCGGTCGTGGCGAATTGCAAATGGGCGTGCTGATCGAAAACATGCGCCGCGAAGGGTTCGAGCTGTCAATCTCGCGCCCCCGCGTGCTGTTTCAAACGGTTGACGGCGTGCGCTGCGAGCCGATCGAAGAGGTAACCATCGACGTCGATGATGAATACACCGGCGCTGTGATTGAAAAGATCACCGGTCCCCGCAAGGGCGATCTGGTCGAGATGAAACCCGCTGGTGTGGGCAAAACCCGCATCATCGCGCATGTGCCATCGCGCGGTCTGATCGGCTATCATGGCCAGTTCATGACTGATACCCGTGGCACCGGCGTTCTGAACCGGGTGTTCCATGAATGGGCGCCGCACAAAGGCCCGATCGAGGGCCGTCGTGCCGGCGTTCTGATCTCGATGGAAAGCGGCGTTTCGGTTGCTTACGCCATGTGGAAGCTGGAAGATCGCGGTCACTTCTTCATCGGCGTTCAGGAACCGGTCTATACCGGCATGATCATCGGCGAGCATAACCGCGACAATGATCTGGAAGTGAACCCGCT
>JBAVTI010000299.1:0-1631 GCA_049696055.1 Paracoccaceae bacterium
AGGCGTCGTGATCATCGGCGGCGCGATCAACACATGATCGCCGCTATAGCCGCCCCGCGACCGTCGCGGATAGATGATCAGCCCCCGCGAATACGCCTGCTCGGTCAGCTTATCAAAGGCCTTCAGGCCGGGCGGCAGCGGCTCTTTGGTCTCACGGTCCGCCACCAGTTCCATCGCCAGCAACATCCCCATGCCCCGCACATCGCCAATGAACGGAAACCGCGCCTTCAGCGCCTCCAGCTGTCGCTTAAGCAACCCCCCGGTTGAGGCCGCGTTTTCCATCATCCCTTGCCGCTCGATTTCGGCAATCACCGCCAGCCCGGTGGCACAGGCCAAGGGGTTGCCCGCATAAGTAAAACCATGCGCAAAACCGCCCTTGGCCAGCACCGCCTCGACAATATACCCCTGCGCCACCATCGCCCCCAGCGGCACATAGCCCGCGCCGAAGCCTTTTGAGACGGCCAGAATATCGGGGGCCGCCGTCCAGTTCTGCGCCCCAAAGAATTTACCGGTGCGCCCGCCGCCCGACATTACCTCATCGTGGATCAACAAAACGCCATGCCGGGTGCAAACCTCGCGCACCGCTTCCATATAGCCCGCAGGCGGCACCAGTGCGCCGGTGGACGCGCCGCCAATCGGTTCCAGAATAAAGGCCAGAACGCTGTCCACGCCTTCGGCAATAATCTTTGCCTCAAGTTGGGTCGCGTAATGCGCCCCCGTCGCCGGATCATCGGGGTTCAGCCCGTCAAGCCACGCGCGCGGGGCGTCAACCTTGGGCATCACCTGCATCATCGGCAAAAACGGGTCGGTCAGCGCGTCATAGCCGGTAATCGCCAGCGCCCCCAGGGTGCAGCCGTGATAGGACGGATTGCGCGAGATCACTTTCCAACGGCTGCTTTGCCCAATGGCATTGGCATATTGCCGCGCAAGTTTAAGCGCCGATTCAACGGCTTCCGACCCGCCCGAAACAAAGAACACCCGGTCCATCCCCGGCCACGCCAGCGCGCTGGTCTTGGCGGCCAGCGCCTCGGACGCCTCGGTTACGAAATGCAGCCGATAGCCAAAGGTCGATTTCTCCATCTGTCTGCGCATTGCTTCCAGAACGGCCGGGTTGGAATGGCCGATATTGCACACCATCGCCCCCGACGATCCGTCGATGAAACGGTTGCCGTCGGTATCCCACATGTAAATCCCCTCGGCGCGCTCTAGCGTGGGGCGGACATGATCGGTTTGATAGAACAGGTAGGATTTGGCGTTGCGCAGCGGTTCGGACGACATCGGGCGGCTCCGGCAATGGGATCAATTGCCGCCACTGTTGCACGGCAGATCGACCCTGTTCCAGTGCCACCTGCACCCGCCCGATATTGCCAAACGGATAGGTCTGCCGCCGAAGTCGGGGGTGTCAAAGCGGTTTGCGTTTTATCTGACACAGCCGCTTCACAATCCGCGCGGCTCTTGGCGCAAATTGTGATTCACGATAAACGCAAACCGCGTTAGCTCCGCACCCCCGCAAAGCGCCCCTGCCAGTCGGCGCGCTCTTCGTCGGTGATCTTGCGGAACAGGTTTTCCGGCACCCTGAACGCATGGCCCGCCGGCAGCATCCGCATCGCGTCGGGCAGATTGTCGGGCCA
>JBAVTI010000300.1:0-14272 GCA_049696055.1 Paracoccaceae bacterium
ACGCAAAGCGAGATACCCACCAATTCGGCGCGCATCTCGTCAAGGCTGGTGGTTTCGGTATCGACGGCCACATAGCCACGGACGCGGATATGCGCGATCCAGCGGGCCAAAGCGGTTTCATCTTTGACGCATTCGTAATCGCTTGCATTGAAGGGCCGGGCGGTTGGCACCGTGGCGGCACTATGCGCGCCAGTGACTTCGATACCTTTAGCTTCGGCAATGGCTGGAGCGGCGACCTTTAGGCTGGTTGCCACCCTCTGGGTCAATGTCCGAAATTCCATCGCATTCAGAAAAGCCAACACCTGATCCGGGTTTGGGGCTTTCACTTCCAAGCTATCCAGCGTGAAATCCAGTGGCGTGTTGCCATCCAGCGAAACCAGGCGCTTGGACATCCGGATCTGTTCGACGTTATCCAGCAGGGCCTCGCGGCGTTTGGGCTGCTTGATCTCGGCCGCGCGGGTAAGCAGGGTTTCCAGATCGCCATATTCCTGGATCAGCAGGGCGGCGGTCTTGATGCCGATGCCGGGGGCACCGGGCACATTGTCAACGCTGTCACCCGAAAGCGCCTGCACATCTATCACCCGGTCTGGCGCCACACCGAATTTCTCGAACACCTCTTCGGTGCCGATCTTTTTGTTTTTCATCGGGTCGCGCATGCAAACGCTGGTGTTGACCAACTGCATCAGATCTTTGTCAGAGGATATGATGGTAACAAGCCCCCCCGCTTCGGCAGCTTGGCGGGCAAGAGTTGCGATGATGTCATCGGCCTCATAATTTTCGCGCTCGATGCAGGCGACGTTGAAGGCGCGGGTCGCCTCGCGGGTCAGCGGAAACTGCGGGCGCAGGTCTTCGGGCAGGTCGGGGCGGTTGGCCTTGTAAAGCGGGTAGATCTCATTGCGGAAGGTCTTCGAGGAATGGTCGAAGATCACA
The DNA here is from genome assembly GCA_049696055.1 of Paracoccaceae bacterium. GTDB lineage: Bacteria > Pseudomonadota > Alphaproteobacteria > Rhodobacterales > Rhodobacteraceae > JBAVTI01. Next base: position 931 of record JBAVTI010000300.1, read on the forward strand.
GCGATATGCGTGGCGCTTTCGATGCCTTGATCCTTGCTGATCTCGCTCCACAGCAGGTTGCAGAACCCCGCCACCGCGCCAATCGGCAAGCCATCGGATTTGCGCGTCAGCGGCGGCAGCGCGTGGTAGGCGCGAAAGATGAAGGCCGAGCCGTCGATCAGATGCAAATGATGGCCCTTGCCGAATGACGTGCCCATTCAGACGTTCCTTCTTGTCGCTACTATGTCAGCGCGATTATTCGCACGATTTTCCCGGCGCTGCCACCCATCCCGTGTTAGGCTTTCTTTAGCGACGAGGTGGGGATGCGAAGGCTGGGGCGCGGCATTCTGTGGTTTTTCGCGGGCTTGGTCGCGGGGGCGGCGGCCACGCTTGGCCTGTGCATTGCGGCGGCCTATCTGCTTGATATTCCACAGTTCGAAGGTGCCTATGCGATGGGTGTCATTTTTGGCTGGATGCCACTTGGCGGCATCCTTGTTGGCATCATTGGGGCGGTTTTCAGCATATTTCGCCGATAGCAGGCGCTTCAGGCGCGGTCTTGGCGGGCCTTAGTGATCGTCATGCGCATGGGCGCGATCAATCACATAGCGTTTGTCGCAATAGCCGCATTCCACCCAACCTTTGTCGGCGGGAATAGCCAGCCAGACGCGCGGATGCCCAAGGGCCCCCGCACCGCCATCACAGGCGACTTTCCATTTCGTGACGATTTCGGTTTCTGGGGCGTTAATCGTCATGGCATCCTCTTGGGCGTTCAGGGTTGTCGCGTATGATAACCATCCGGGTGGCATCAGCAAGGGCTAGGTGGATCGGGTCAAGACCACAGCACGGGCGGTTTTTTCAAGGTAAACAACCAGCCCAAGCCCTCGGAAGTGCGCGCTTTGGGGTGGTATTCGGCGGCAACGTAGCCGGTATAACTGCCCGACAATGCGTGCAGAAATCCGCGCAGATCAAAGCCGCCGCCACCCGGTTCGTTGCGATCCGGAAAGCCTGCAATCTGGATGTGAGTGGCGCGGTGGCCATGCCGCTCCCACACCCAAGCCGCATCACCATGCAGTTGTGCAGCATGCCAAAGATCAAATTGCAGCCCCAGATTTGGCAGCGAAAGATCATCCAGGATCCGGGCAGCCTGATCAAAGTCATTCAGAAAATAGCCCGGCATGTCGATGGTGTTAAGCGGTTCAATGGTCAATGCCTGATCGGGTGCCTGCGCCGCCGCCCAAGCCAGATTCTCAAGGTAGGTTTCTTCGGCCATTGGCCCTTTGGCGATACCCGCCATCACATGCACCCGCGATACGCCCAGCCGCGTCGCATAGTCCAGCGCACGCAGGAAACCTTCCCGGAATTGCGCTTCCTCGCCGGGGCGGGCGGCAAAACCACGGTCACCGGCAGCAAAGTTACCCGCTGGCGTGTTGATCAGCACCAAGGGCAGGCCGTTAAGGGCGGTAGTCCATTCGGCCACCGTCTGGCTGTAGGGAAACGACACCTCTGCCCCGTCAAATCCCGCCATTTGTGCCAAGGCGGGCCGCGCCAACACCGACGTTTCGGTGAAAAGCATGGTCAGATTGGCCGCAATAGGCGGCAGGGTGCGGGGGCTTGGTTGTTGCATCAGGGAAGGTCAGCCGATGGGATCACCGGAAAGAATTGCCCGCCGGACCACAAACCGAACCAGTCTACCCCATTGTGCGGCGCGTGTTCGCACAACTCTACCAGTCGGTAAAAGGACTTCCGGTCAATCAACGCCTCAAGCCCGGCGCGGATCATCACATAGGGCGACGGCTCGCCCGAAACCGAGCGTTCCACCCGGATCGGGTTGTTGATACCGGCAGTTGCCGTATCGCCTACATGGGTCGTAAAGGTCACCATTTGCCCCATGCCTTGCCCAGAAACCTCAAAATCCACCGCCACAAAGGGCGCATCGTCTACCGTTATTCCCACTTTCTCGACCGGGGTCACCAGAAAATACTTGCCATTTTCCAACTTCAAGATCGACGAAAACAACTTTACCAGCCCGATACGGCCAATAGGTGTGCCCAAATAGAACCAAGTGCCGTCGCGTGCAATCCGCATATCCATATCGCCGCAAAACGGCGGGTTCCACAGGTGTAACGGCGGCGGCCCTTTTTTTGCCGCTGCATTTACCGATTGCATCACGCCTTCTGCCGAGGGTTTCACGATCATTTGTCCGCTCATGCTTTTTGCCATTTGTGCCCAGTGTGATAGTTGGGTCTAATGCAACCATAAACCCAAGCGGAGTGTCTTGTCATGGCTGAAGCCCTTGTCGCCCAGATCGAAGCCCTAGGCGAAAAGCTAAGCGCTGCAAAAGCCAGTATCAACCGTCGCTTTATCGGGCAGGAAAAAGTGGTCGATCTGGTGTTGGCGTCGCTACTTTGCGGCGGTCATGCGCTGCTGGTTGGCCTGCCCGGTTTGGGCAAAACCCGGCTGGTCGATACTTTGTCGACCGTGATGGGCCTGAAAGGTAACCGCATTCAGTTCACCCCCGATCTGATGCCCGCCGATATTCTGGGTTCCGAAGTGTTGGATGCCGCCGCCGATGGCAGCCGCGCATTTCGTTTTATCGAGGGTCCGGTTTTTTGTCAGTTGTTGATGGCAGATGAGATCAACCGCGCGTCGCCCCGCACCCAGTCGGCGCTTTTGCAGGCCATGCAGGAACGCGAGGTGACGATTGCCGGGTTGCATCGGCCTTTGGGGCGCCCGTTCCATGTGCTTGCGACGCAAAACCCGATTGAACAGGAAGGCACTTATCCGCTGCCCGAAGCCCAGCTTGACCGGTTTTTGGTGCAGATTGATGTCGAATACCCCGACCGTGCCACCGAACGCGATATCTTGATTGCCACTACGGGCGCGCAAGAAGCACAGGTGCATCAAGTATTTACCGCCGAAGAGTTGCTTGCTGCACAAGAACTGATCCGGCGGATGCCGGTAGGTGAAAAAGTGGTTGAAGCGATCCTTGATCTGGTGCGCGCTTGCCGCCCCGGCGAGCCCGAGGGCGTGGCGCTGCGCGATGTGTTGTCATGGGGCCCCGGCCCCCGCGCGGCACAGGCCTTGATGCTGACAGTGCGGGCGCGGGCTTTGCTGGATGGGCGTCTTGCACCTTCGGTTGCCGATGTGGCGGCACTGGCGCGGCCGGTTTTGACGCATCGGATGGCCCTGAACTTTGCCGCTCGGGCGCGGGGCGAAAGCCTTGTCGGGGTGATCGACCGCGTGGCTACCGGCACTCTTGGCATCGAGGCGGCGGCGTGATCGCAACCCCGACACTTCGCGCCAGCGCCGAGGCGCTTGGGCAAGCTTTGCCACCGCTGCTGGCGGCAGCCGAGCATTTGGCGGCGAACGTGGTGTTAGGGGATCATGGTCGCCGTCGTGCCGGGATGGGCGACGAGTTCTGGCAGTATCGCCCGGCCCATGCGGGTGATTCCGCGCGCATGATTGACTGGCGGCGTTCGGCCCGCTCGGATGCGCATTTCGTGCGGGAACGGGAATGGCAGGCGGCGCAATCGGTTACGTTGTGGGTAGACCCGTCGCGTTCCATGAGCTTTTCAGGCGACAAATCGCGTGAGCCCAAGGCTGATCGTGCCAGATTGCTGGCATTGGCGCTGGCTGTGCTTTTGCTCCGGGGGGGCGAACGGGTGGGCCTTGCGGGTGATGCTGCCCCGCCCCGGTCCGGTCGGGGGCAGTTGGAACGGTTGACGTTGGCGATAGGCGCGGATGCGGATGTCGACTATGGCGTGCCGGAAACTGCGGGCCTTGTGGCGCATGGCCGCGCGGTATTTGTGTCGGATTTTCTGGGCGATATGGCGGGGGTTGAAGCTGCGTTAGGGCAGGCCGCCGATCGCGGCGTGCGTGGTGCGTTGTTGCAAGTGTTGGACCCAGCCGAAGAAGATTTCCCCTTTGGCGGGCGGACGATTTTCGAATCGATGGGCGGCAGTTTGCGCCACGAGACCTTACGCGCCAGCGATTTGCGTGATCGTTATCTGGCGCGTTTGGCAGAACGCAAGGCGCGGCTGGATACAATCGCCCGCGCGTCGGGGTGGCACTACCATTGCCACCATACAGGGCAGGGTGCGCAACCTGCTTTGCTGTGGCTTTACCGTGCGTTAGAGCGCGCATCCTGATGTGGATGCTTGGTCCCATAGGGTTCACGACGCCCTTGCTTTTGTTGGCCTTGATCGGCTTGCCGATCTTGTGGTTATTGTTGCGCGCCGTGCCACCGGCACCGATCTTGCGGCGGTTTCCCGGTGTGGCGTTGTTGTTGGGTTTGGCCGACGACGAGGTGGAAACCGACAAGACGCCGTGGTGGTTGCTGTTGCTTCGGGCCGCAGCCATTGCCGCAGCCATCGTCGCCTTTGCAGGCCCGGTTTTGAACCCGCAGCAGCGTGAAGCGGGCAGTGGCCCTCTGCTGATACTGGTTGATGCCACTTGGGCCGATGCCCGTGATTGGCCCCGCCGCGTGGATCGGGTGGCGGCACTGTTGGAAGAAGCCAACCGGGCAGGGCGGGCCGTGGCTGTGATCCGCCTGACCGACCTGCCCGAGGTAGCGGCTTTTCAAGCCGCGAATGCGGTCGCTGGGCGTTTGGCGGGGCTGACCCCGCAACCGTGGTCGCCCGCCAATCTGGCCGCTTGGGGCGATGCCCTGCCAGAAGGGGCGTTTGACAGTTTCTGGCTTTCTGATGGGGTCGATTATGCAGGCCGCGCCGCACTGCTTGCCAAATTGGAACAACGTGGCCGCGTGAGCGTTTTTGAAAGCCCGCGCCCGATTTTGGCGCTGCGCCCCGCAGGGTTCAAAGATGGGGCGGTGCAGGTGTCTGCTGTTCGGCTGCCTGCCAAAGCGGCGACTGAGGTCGAGGTTTCGGCCCGTGGTCTTGATCCGGCGGGGATCGAGCGGGAATTGGCGCGCGTCAGTCTGAATTTCTCGGCCGGGCAGGACAGCGCGGAAACCACGCTTTCCCTGCCGCCCGAATTGCGCAACCGCATTACCCGTTTTGAACTGGCGGGGGTTCGGTCTGCGGGGGCGGTTAGCCTGACTGATGATAGCCTGAAGCGCCGCAAGGTGGCGCTGATTGCGGGTTCGGATAGCCGTGAGGGGCTGCTGTTGCTGTCGCCCACCCACTACCTGCGCCAAGCGTTAGAGCCGGTGGCAGAACTGATTGACGGCACGCTGGAGGACATATTGCTGGCCAACCCGGATGTGATCATTCTGGCTGATGTGGCGCGGCTGTCGCCGATCGAACAGGACGGTATTCTTGAATGGCTGGATAAAGGCGGTTTGCTGCTGCGGTTTGCTGGCCCTCGATTGGCGGCCAGCGATGTTGCCCGAACCGAAACCGATCCGCTGATGCCCGTGCGCCTGCGCATCGGCGGCCGGTCCGTTGGTGGTGCAATGAGTTGGGGCGAGCCAAAGGCTTTGGCACCATTTGACGCCAAAAGCCCGTTCTTTGGCCTGACCATCCCGGCAGAGGTCACTGTAACTCAACAGGTATTGGCGCAGCCTGACCCCGAGCTTGCCGCCCACACCATTGCGGCCCTGGCCGATGGCACGCCGTTGGTCACCCGCAAACCGGTTGGGCAGGGGCAAGTGGTTCTGATGCATGTGACCGCCAACGCGGAATGGTCAAGTCTGCCGCTGTCGGGGCTGTTCGTGCAGATGCTGGAACGGCTGGCAGTGTCGACGCGTCCTGCCGCGCCTGAGGCAGCCGATCTGGTGGGGCAGGTCTGGGTGCCCGAGGTCGTGCTGGATGCCTTTGGGCAGGCATCAGAGGCCGGGGATGTGGCGGGGATCGCCGGTGAAGATCTGGCCAAAGGCGTTCCGGGCGTTGGTCTGTTGCCAGGGCTTTACACCGGGGCCGAAAGGCGGGTGGCGCTAAACGTTATTGCCACTGACACCGCATTGGCGGCAGCGATCTGGCCCGCGCAGGTGGTGATTGAGGGGTTGGATACTGTGCGTGAACAGGCATTGAAGGGCGCATTCCTTGCCACCGCATTGGCCTTGCTCTTGGTCGACATTCTGGCGGCGCTTTGGCTTTCGGGGCGGCTTTCGGGCCGAACCACAGCGCGCGTGGCGGTGTGTGTCTTGGCCTTTGGGCTGCACGCCCACAATGCCGATGCGCAAACCACCGGTGACATGGCCGCTGATGAATTTGCACTGGCGGCCACGTCGGACGTGCGCCTTGCCTATGTGATCACCGATGATCCTAGGGTTGATGAGGTGGCGGCGGCAGGTCTGCGCGGCCTTGGCCTGCGGCTGTTCGAACGCACTACGGTAGAACCTGGCGAAGCCATCGGCGTGAATATTGAAACCGACGAATTGGCGTTTTTTCCGTTTCTTTACTGGCCTGTAACTGCAGGGCAACCCCTGCCGTCCGCTCAGGCCTATGGCAAGTTGAACCGCTATCTTCGGTCGGGGGGCATGATCCTGTTCGACACCCGCGATGGCGATCTGTCCGGCGGCAGTGGTGGCAGCCCCGAGGCGCGCAGACTGCAATTGATTGCCTCGGCGTTGGATATTCCACCGCTGGAGCCGATCCCTGCCGACCATGTTCTGACCCGCACCTTCTATTTGTTGCAAGATTTTCCGGGCCGATACGCCGGGCCAAATATCTGGGTCGAGGCGTCTCCGCCAGATGCCGAACAAGCCGAAGGCATGCCGTTTCGCAACCTGAACGATGGCGTAACCCCGGTGGTAATCGGCGGCAATGACTGGGCAAGTGCCTGGGCAGTGGACGAACGCGGGGTGCAAATGTATCCGGTCGGGCGTGGCTATGCGGGTGAACGTCAGCGCGAGATTTCCTACCGCTTTGGCATTAACCTGATCATGCATGTGCTGACGGGCAACTACAAATCGGATCAGGTTCATGTGCCTGCCTTGTTGGAAAGGCTGGGAAATTGACCGGAACCTTGATCTTTGATCCGCTGCTGCCATGGCCTTTGATGGCGGGGCTGGCCACGTTCGCGCTGGTTTTAGTGGGATTTGCCTTGTGGCGCGGGCTTGCTGGCTGGTTGCTGCGCGGAATTGCGGCTTTCGTGCTGCTGGCAGCGTTGGCAAACCCATCTTTGCAACAGGAAGACCGTGCGCCTCTGTCAGATATCGTGATTGCCGTGGTGGATGACAGCGCAAGCCAGCGTATCGGGGATCGTGCGGCACAAACCGAAGCCGCGTTGGCGGTGGTGCAGGCCGAAGTGGCGGCGATTGAAAATACCGAACTGCGGGTGGTGCATGTCGGCGATGGTGGCGGCGATGCGGGCACTCAATTGATGACAGCCCTGTCCGAGGCGCTGGCGGAAGAGCCGCGCGCGCGGATTGCGGGGGCGATATTGATCACCGATGGTCAGGTGCATGACCTGCCACTTGCCCCGGAAATGCCCGCCCCGCTGCATGTGCTGCTAACCGGGAAAAGCGACGATTGGGATCGCCGTTTGATTATCCGCAATGCGCCCGCCTTTGCGATTCTTGGCGAGCCTGTCACCCTGACGGTGCGTATCGAAGATCAGGGTAAAACGCCCGCAAATGCGGGAAATGAAGCGGAATTGCTGATTGCCATTGATGGCGGTGAACCGGTCAGTTTCGTGATCCCGGTGGGCGAAGATATGGAACTGCCGGTCACCCTGCCGCATGGCGGGATGAACGTGCTGCAATTCCAGGTGCCGGTATCAGAGGGCGAGTTGACCGACCGCAACAACGCCGCTGTCGTGTCCATCAACGGGGTGCGGGATCGGCTGCGCGTGCTTTTGGTTTCGGGCGAACCGCACGCGGGCGAGAGGGTCTGGCGCAACCTTTTGAAATCAGATGCGTCGGTGGATCTGGTACATTTCACCATTCTGCGCCCGCCGGAAAAGCAAGACGGGATTCCGGTTTCAGAACTGTCGCTGATCGCCTTTCCTACCCGCGAACTGTTTGTGGAAAAGATCAACGAATTTGATCTGATCATCTTTGATCGCTACCGATTGCGCGGGATTCTGCCCAACTCTTATCTGGAAAACGTGCGTGATTATGTGCGCGGGGGCGGGACGGTGCTGGTTGCGGCTGGCCCGGAATTTGGCACGGCTGACAGCCTATGGCGGTCGCCCTTGGCAGAAATTCTGCCGGTCGAGGCGACAAGCCGGGTGATCGACGGTGGTTTCAAACCAGCGCTGACTGATCTGGGGCGCAAGCATCCGGTGACCCAGGGCCTCGAGGCGCTGGCCCCCGAAGGTGGGTGGGGCCGCTGGTTCCGCCAGATCGAAATATCGGCGCGTCCCGGTGGGCAAGTAGTGATGTCGGGCGCAAATGACCTGCCGTTATTGGTGCTGGCGCGCGAGGGCGAAGGGCGGGTGGCGGTATTGGCGTCAGACCACGCGTGGCTATGGGGGCGCGGCTACGAAGGCGGTGGGCCGCAGTTGGAATTGTTGCGGCGGTTGGCCCATTGGATGTTGAAAGAGCCCGATCTTGAAGAAGAGGCACTGACCGCACTTGCCGACGGGCAAAGCCTGACGATTACCCGGCGTTCGATTGCCGAAACTCCGCCGGGGGATTTGGTGATTACTGGTCCCGATGGTGCAAAGGCTACGCTTGCGATGCCGGAAGTAACGCCGGGGCACTATGAGGCAAAATGGGACGCGCCTTTGGTGGGGCTGTATCGGCTGGCGCAAGGTGATCTGGCGGCGGTGGTGGCGGTTGGTCCTTCAGCCCCGAAGGAATTCGAGGAAACCATTGCCAGTATTGAGAAATTGGCCCCGATCATCGCGTCAACCAATGGCGGAAGTCTGCGGTTGGAACAGGGCACGCCTGATATCCGCACGGTGCGCGAAGGGCGGGTGGCGGCTGGGCGTGGTTGGATTGGCATCACCCCGCGCGGCGCTTATGTGACGCAAGATATCCGGATTGCGGCGTTGCTGCCGGGGTGGGCCTATCTGGTGTTGGCGGCGTTTCTGGCCATTGCGGCATGGTTGCGCGAAGGGCGCTTTGGCGGGCGGCACGCGGGGCTATAGCCCGCGTTTCAGCATCACCGCGCGCGACTGCGAGGCAAATTCGCGGCGCAACAACAGCGCCACGGTCACCGCGGTGGTAAAGATCAGCGGCACCGCCCCCAAAAGCCACCCCAAGGCCCCCAGCGCAAAGTAAACCGACCGCAAACCGCGGTTATAATTGCGCGCAGCAGTGATGTTGATCTCGGCTGCTTGTTGCGCACGGGGTTCGCATTCGGGATGGGCGGGGTCGTTGGGGACCGCCGCCATCATGATCGAGCAATAGCCGAAAAGGCGATGAGACCAAACGAATTTCAGAAAGGCATTTATCGCAAAACCCAATACAAACAGGATCTTGACCTTCAACTTGACCGCCGAGGCAGCCTCTAGTGTCAACTCGTTTGCAAGGCCTTGCAGTGGTTCGGTATTGCCCACCAAAGCCAACCCGCCACCAATCGCGATCATGCAGCCGGATGCGTAAAAGGTGATGCCGCTGCGCAAACCGTCAAGCACCGTGGCGTCATAGATGCGCGGATCGCGTTTGATGAATTCATGCATCCACTCGCGCCGATAGGTCATCATCAGCATCGAAACCGATGGCCAGCGGGTGTTGGAATGATCAATCAGCCAGCCGATCGAAATAGCGCCAAGCACCGCAAAAGCCACGGCGACAGCGTCAAGCACGGTGAAAAGATGCAGATGCGCCAGAAGTTCCATACGCTTAGCCTAGCGGGGAACTCTGTGTCTTGCCATACGGCAAAACTGGTTATATTATTTTACCAAATACAGGAGGCCGCCATGGAAATGCCAACGCCTAACCCGGCCATTCTTGCCCGCAAGGCACGGATCGTCGAGCGTCTGTTGTCGGTGCTGCCACTTGATGCGGTGGTGCATGATCCTGCCGAAACCCGCGCCTACGAATGTGACGCGTTGACTGCCTACCGTTGTCCGCCGTTGGCGGCGGTGTTGCCGCGATCCACTGCCGAGGTTTCCGCCGTGCTGCGGATCTGCCACGAAGAAGGCGTTCCCGTGGTGCCGCGCGGGTCTGGCACCAGTTTGGCCGGAGGGGCGTTGCCCACGGCGGATAGCATCATTCTTGGCGTGGCGCGGCTGAATGGCGTGATTGAAACCGATTACGATAACCGTTTCATATCCGTGCAATCGGGCCGCACCAACCTTTCCGTGACCGGCGCTGTCGAGGCGGATGGGTTTTTTTACGCCCCCGATCCGTCCAGCCAGCTTGCTTGTGCGATTGCCGGCAACATCGCGATGAATTCCGGCGGCGCGCATTGTCTGAAATACGGCGTCACCACCAATAACCTTTTGGGGGTTACCATTGTGCTAATGGATGGCACGGTGTTGGAGATTGGCGGCGCACATATGGATGCGCCGGGCCTGGATTTGCTGGGGGTGATCTGCGGCTCGGAAGGGCAGTTGGGGGTGGTGACCGAAGCCATTCTGCGCATTTTACCCAAACCCGAAGGCGCGCGGCCAGTGCTGATCGGGTTTGATAGCAACGAGGTGGCGGGGGCCTGCGTGTCTGACATCATCAAGGCGGGCATCTTGCCGGTGGCGATTGAATTCATGGATCGCCCCTGTATTCGCGCCACCGAGGCGTTCGCCCATGCCGGTTACCCCGACTGCGAGGCATTGTTGATTGTCGAGGTCGAGGGCAGCCCCGCCGAGATTGATGAACAGCTTGGCCTGATTGGCCAAATTGCGCGCCGACATAACCCGGTCGAGTTGCGCGAAAGCCAGTCGGAAGAGGAATCAAAGAAGATCTGGCTGGGGCGGAAATCGGCCTTTGGTGCGATGGGCAACATCAACGATTACATGTGTCTCGACGGCACGATTCCGGTAACGGCGTTGCCGTTCGTGCTGCGTCGGATTGGCGAGATGTCGAAGGAATTCGGGTTGGATGTGGCGAATGTGTTCCATGCCGGGGATGGCAATATGCATCCGCTTATTTTGTTTGATGCCAATAAACCCGGCGATCTGGAACTGTGCGAAGCGTTTGGCGCCGAGATTCTGAAGCTGTGCGTCGAGGTGGGCGGCTGTCTGACCGGCGAGCATGGTGTGGGAATCGAGAAGCGCGATCTGATGTCGGTGCAGTTTACCGATGCCGATATGGAGGCGCAGCTACGGGTCAAGGATGTGTTTGATCCGGCATGGCTGTTGAACCCTGCCAAGGTGTTTCCGCTGCGGGTGACCGCCGGGCGGCGGGCTGCTTGACGCGCCGGGGGGCTGTCTGCCCCCCGGACCCCCCGAGAGTATTTGGACAAAGGAAATGCGATGAAGCCTACGACTGAGGTGGCATTGGCGGAGTGCATCCGAGAGGCCAAGGGGCCATTGCGGATTGTCGGTGGTGGCACGCGTGGCATCGGGCGGGCGGTGGTGGGCGAAGTGTTGGAAACCTCGGGGCTTGCCGGGATCTCGATCTATGAGCCGGGGGCATTGACGCTGGTGGCGGGGGCGGGGACGCTCCTGTCCGAAGTGGAGGCGACATTGGCGGATGAAGGCCAGCGATTGCCGTTCGAAGTACCTGATATGCGGGGACTTTTTGGGGTTCAGGGGGTGTCTACCCTGGGCGGCGTAGTGGCGGCCAATGCCTCGGGGCCGCGGCGGATACAGGCGGGTGCGTGCCGTGACAGCCTGATCGGGGTGCGGTTTGTCGATGGCAGGGGCGTTGTGGTCAAGAACGGCGGGCGGGTGATGAAGAACGTCACCGGCTATGATCTGGTCAAGCTGATGGCGGGTTCTTGGGGGACGCTGGGGGTGTTGACTGAGGTGGCGTTCAAGCTGCTGCCGGTGCCAGAAGCGCAGGTGACGCTGGTGCTGCCCGGCCTGGAGGATGCCCGCGCGGTGGCGGCGATGGCGGCCGCGATGGGATCGCCATTCGAGGTATCAGGGGCGGCGCATTGGCCCGGCGTTGGTACGTTCTTGCGGATCGAGGGGTTTGCAGCGTCGGTGGCGTATCGGGCAGGTCGCTTGACTGCCCTTTTGGCACCGTTTGGATTGGCAGAGCGGGACGCGGATAGCGCGCGTTGGCAGGCTATCCGTGATGTGGTGCCGTTTCAGGGGCTTGGCGGCGATGTGTGGCGGCTTTCGGTCAAGCCGACGGACGCGCCCGGTATCGTGGCGCGAATGGGGGCAGAGGCGGTTCTTTATGATTGGGGTGGTGGTTTGATCTGGGCACGGGTTGAGGAGGGTGTGGATTTGCGGGCGCGCATTGGGACGTTTGGTGGCCATGCGACCTTGGTGCGCGCCTCGGCAGCCACCCGCGCCCGGATTTCGCCGTTTCAGCTAGAACCGGCGGCATTGGCGGCAATTGCGGCGGGGTTGCGGGGCAAGTTTGATCCGCGCGGGATATTGAACTCTGGCTTGATGGGCGCGTGATATGCAGACGAATTTCACCCTTGAGCAGCTGAAAGACCCTGGCATTGCGCGTTCGAACCAGATCTTGCGCACCTGTGTGCATTGCGGGTTTTGCACGGCCACTTGCCCCACCTATCAGGTGTTGGGGGATGAATTGGATAGCCCGCGGGGGCGGATTTATCTGATCAAGGATATGTTGGAAAACGGTCGGCCAGCGGATGCAAAAACCGTCAAGCATATTGATCGCTGCTTAAGCTGTCTGGCCTGTATGACCACTTGCCCCTCGGGGGTGCACTACATGCATCTGGTGGATAACGCGCGGGAATATATTGAGAAAACTTACAAGCGGCCCTTGATGGATCGCAGCCTGCGTTGGGTTTTGGCACGGGTGATCCCGAACCCGATGCTGTTTCGGTTGGCGCTATTGGGGGCAAAAATTGGCAAACCGTTTGCGTTTTTGCTGCCCGATGCGCGGCTGAAAGCGATGCTGGCAATGGCGCCGAAAGTGATCCCACCGGTCAGCCGTAATGATGATCCGCAGGTGTTTGCAGCCATCGGGCCGCGCAAGTTGCGGGTGGCCTTGATGACGGGGTGTGCGCAAAAGGCGCTGAACACCGATATCAACGATGCTACCATTCGGATCCTGCGCAGGCTGGGCTGCGAGGTGGTGATTGCGCACGGCATGGGCTGTTGCGGCGCGTTGACGCATCACATGGGCAAAGTCGACGCGGCACATGGATCGGCGGCGCGCAATATTGCGGCTTGGATGGCGGAAAAACGCGGCGGCGGTTTGGATGCCGTGGTGATCAATACAAGCGGTTGCGGCACCACGGTCAAGGATTATGGGCATATGTTCCGCAATGATCCGCTGGCAACAGAGGCAGCGCAGGTTTCGGACATGGCGATGGATATCAGCGAATTGCTGGTGAAGATCGGCCTGCCAGAGGGCGCGCCAAAGGGGCTTAAGGTGGCCTATCACGCGGCCTGTTCGTTGCAGCATGGGCAGCAGGTGAAA
>JBAVTI010000301.1:0-6842 GCA_049696055.1 Paracoccaceae bacterium
TGGTGACCGTCCCGACCGTGGCGACCGTGGTGGTGACCGCGGCGGCTTCGGTGGCGCACCGCGTCGTTGATCCCCAGATAGGAAAGGCCCATTCAAATGGCGAATAAACCGTTTTTCCGCCGCCGCAAGGTCTGCCCGTTCTCGGGCGACAATGCACCGGCGATTGATTACAAAGACACCCGCACCCTGCAACGCTACATCTCCGAGCGTGGCAAGATCGTGCCGTCGCGTATCACCGCAGTCTCGGCCAAGAAGCAACGCGAACTGGCCACGGCCATCAAGCGTGCCCGCTTCCTCGCCTTGCTGCCCTATGCCGTGCGTTAAGGAGCAAAAAACATGCAAGTCATCCTGCTCCAGCGCGTAGCCAAACTTGGCCAAATGGGCGAAGTCGTCAACGTCAAGGACGGCTACGGCCGCAACTTCCTTTTGCCGCAAGGCAAAGCGTTGCGCGCCAACGCGGCGAACATCAAATCGTTCGAAGCGAAAAAAGCTCATCTCGAGGCGACCAACCTTGAAACCAAAGCCGAGGCCGCTGTCGTTGCCGAAAAGCTCGACGGTCAGACCTTTGTGATCATCCGCTCCGCTTCCGATTCGGGCGCGCTCTACGGCTCTGTCACCACCCGTGACGCCGCCGATGCCGCAACCGCAGACGGTTTCACCGTGAACCGTGCGCAGGTTGTGCTTGATCGTCCGATCAAAGACCTTGGCCTGCACACTGTTTCCGTGGTTCTGCACCCGGAAGTGGTCGCCAAGATCTCGATCAACGTCGCACGTTCGATCGAAGAAGCCGCCCTTCAGGCTTCGGGCAAATCGATTGCCGAACTCGCAGCCGAGGCAGAAGCCGAAGCCGAATTCGAAATCGCTGAACTCTTCTCCGAAATGGGCGCCGCCCAAGACGGTGCAGACCTCGGTCGCGACTGATCAGCTTCAAACATCGAAAAACCGCGCCGGGCAACTGGCGCGGTTTTTTCATGAACGCTGCCAACTCAGACGAATGCCCCCTGTATTCACCAAAATTGGCTTTTGCAAAATACGCCCCCAAACCATGCGCAACCACCACTCCCCAAGTGCTGACACCGCGTGTCACGATCTGCAGCACTTGCTGCAAGACGAGATAGCCGCATCTATTGGGATGACAGCTACCGCACCGGCAACACGGTAAACAAACACCTTATCGGAAAAGACAGCCCCGAACGCGCGGACCGCCTTTTGCGCCTGCTGCGTGCCGACGCTTTGGCGGGGCGGGGCCATTTTGCCGCCACGCCATAGCGTCGGTCCAAAATTGCCGCAGCCCTTGCTGTCCTCTCGCCGCCGGATTTTCGCACCCCGGAATTCGCAAATCATGTCGGGATTGGCACAGCCAAACCCCCGCGTCACCGCCTACCCTTTGGCACAAGCATCTAGTGTGAACCAACAAGCATCCCCCAAAGTTTAGGTTTTGGCGGAAGGGTGATTACCGAAAAACGTAAAGCGCTATAAGTCTGCCTGAATACGCGCACCCCAACCGGTCCGCGACCGCTGGAGAGCCCCCAAGTGACAGCCCTGACGCCCCCGCCGCTTGCCCGCCACGACAGCGCCAGAGGGATTGCTTTTCTCTGTGCCGGATTGTCGGTTTTCGCCGTTCAGGATTTGATCCTCAAGCTGCTCAGCGGCGACTACCCGCTGCATCAGGCGATGGTCATGCGCAGCCTGACCGCCGCCCCGCTGTTGCTGATGCTTGTCCACTTGGACGGTGGCCTGAAAACCTTGTTCACCCCCGGCTGGCCCCGCATGGTCACCCGCGGGCTGATCATGTTCGTCGCCTACACCGCCTACTACCTGGCCCTCGCAGCTTTGCCGATGGCCACCACCGTGGCGCTTTATTTCTCGGCCCCGCTGATGATCACCGTGCTGTCGGTCTTTATGCTGCGTGAACATGTCAGCCTGCCACGCTGGCTGGCGGTGCTAGCGGGTTTTATTGGCGTTATCATCATGGTCCGCCCCGGTTCCGACCTTTTCGACTGGGCCGCCCTGTTGCCAGTGATTTCCGGCCTGACCTACGGCCTGTCGATGATTCAGGCCCGCACCCAAGGCACCACCCAGACCGCTGCGGCACTGGCGTTTCACGGCAACGCGGTGTTCTTGATCTGCGCGCTGATGTTGTCGGCGGTCTTCGGTACCGGTGCTTTTGCGTCCGAACAACACAAAAGCCTCGCGTTCCTGTTGCGCGGCTGGGCCACCCCGACGCTGTTTGATCTGGGGCTGATGATGGCCTGCGGCGTGATTGCGGCGGCAGGCCTGACCTTGCTTACCCAAGCCTACCGCATCGCCCAATCCAACACCGTCGCTCCGTTTGAATATACCGGCATGATCTGGGGCGTGCTTTACGGCTGGCTGATCTGGAGCGATTGGCCCGACACCACCGCATGGATCGGCATCGCCATCATCGTCGGCGCCGGGTTATTCGTGCTGTGGCGCGAAAAGGTGGAAAACCGCGCCAGCCCCGGCCTGCCCGCCTAAGTTAAAGCCGCCCGAACCGCTGGGCAACCGCCGACGCGTGCGCCCGCAAGGCAGGCACCATCGACCAGCGCGCCACCACATCGCTCCACAGCAGCGGCAAGAACTCGACATGATCGCCGGTGACAATCTGGCCAAAGCGGTCGATCTCATCGCGGTGCTGCGCAATCCGCGCCGCATCCACCGGCTTGCCCGAGGCCGCCCAAACCGTGGGCTCGGCGTAAAGATAGACCAAAACCGGTTGCTTGGCCCGCTTTAGTGCCCGCGTGCGGATCGCACAGGCGTCTTTGATCAACTCGATCGCGTTCAAACAACCGAACACCTGCGCCCCGGTCTCGATATCGCGCGCAAGGCCCGTATAGCGCCCCATCCGGGTGCCCCAGACCGGGCGGCTGTTCGCCTCGGGAAAGGTGGTCGCCTTGGCGGGGCGGAACGGCTCATAGCGCTTGGCCTCGACCCCGATCATCAAACTGTCGGTCTCAATGCCCACATCCAGCCACGGATGCCGCCCACCCTCCCAGGGGAACCGCATTTCGGCCTCAAGCGTTACCGAATAGGGCGCATTGCCGCCAAAGCCCGGAAAGGTTGGCAAAAGCTGTGGCCGTTCCAGAAACCAGCCAAAAGCATTGGCCACCAGTGCCGCCGACGACTCGGGGCTATCAAACTTGCCATGCTTGATCTCATTGCCCGGCGCGCGCGCAATACACTCTTGAATAAGCCCAACTGGCAGGTCCGGCAAGAATTCGGGCATCATATCCTCTTGGGCTTTCGGGCCGCCATCGCGGGCCAACATTCACACAAACCAAAGCCCCATTCCCGCAGCGGGCACAAGGCCCAGACCACAATCAACCGCACGAAAAGCAAGGACCGCACCCTTTGCAAGGTACGGCCCCAAATCTCCCCAAAAGGGGAAATCTTACATTTCGTCCAGCGCCTCGATGGCCTTCTGCAGCTTTTCTTTCGAGACTTCCTTGTCCTTCACCACAGCACCGGCCACGATGAAATCAACAACCTTGTCTTCAAAGATTGGTGCGCGCAGCTGCTGTTGCATTTGCGGGTTCTTCTGCACGAATTCGAAATACTGGCGCTCTTGGCCCGGATACTGCCGCGCTTGCGCCAGAACCGCTTGGGTCATTTCCGCATCGGTTACGGTCACTTCGGCCTTGCGACCGATTTCGGCCAACAACAGGCCCAAACGCACGCGGCGCTCGGCCAGGGATTTGTGATCTGCCGTAGGCTCGGTGGCACCGTGGTTGTGATCGTGAACGTCCGGGTGCTCTTCGTGCCACAATTGGTGGGCAATCTGGGCGGCCTCGGCATCGACCAGCGAGGCCGGCAGTTCAAACTTCACCATGCCATCCAGCTGATCCAGCAGGCTACGCTTCATCACGGCGCGGGCGGCACCCTTATACTCGGCCTCCAGACGCTCGGCGATTTGACCCTTCAACGCGGCCAGATCTTCGGCACCGTATTTCTTGGCCAACTCGTCATTGATCTCGGCAGCTTTCGGGCCTTTCACGGCCTTGACGGTGCAGGCAAACACCGCTTCTTTGCCAGCCAGATGCGCCGCACCATATTCTGCCGGGAAGGTCACTTTGACCGACACTTCGTCGCCCGCCTTGGCACCGGTCAGTTGGCCTTCAAAGCCCGGAATGAACGAACCCGAACCCAGAACCAGCGGGTAATCCTCGGCGGTGCCGCCTTCAAAGGCCACACCATCAACTGAACCGGCAAAGTCGATCACGATCTGATCGCCGTCTTTGGCCTTGGAGCCCTTCTTGCGGTCTTCAAATTCCTGTGACGATTTCGCCAGATTTTCCAGCGCCTCGGTCACAGCGGCATCTTCTGCCTTTACGATCAGCCGCTCCAGCTTGACCTTGCCAGAATCAACGTCGGGAATCGCCGGGAGCGCCTCGTAAGACATCTCAACCACAACGTCCTGACCCTCTTTCCAACCATCGCCGCCGACCATTTTCACGTCGGGCTGCATCGCCGGGCGATCACCGCTGGCGTCAAAGTGATCCTTCATCGCGCCGTCAATGGCGTCTTGCATGGCGTCGCCCATCAGGCGCGGACCGTATTGCTTGCGCAGCATGGCCATTGGCACTTTGCCCTTGCGAAAGCCCTTCATCTCGATCTCGGGTTGCGCCTCGATCAGTTTTTCCTGGACTTTCGCATCCAGTTCCGCAGCCGTCACCGTGATGGTGTAGCCGCGCTTCAGGCCTTCGTTCAGGGTCTCGGTGACCAGCATATTTTCGTCCTTCACTGTTCTTTGGTGCGGGTAGAGGGACTTGAACCCCCACGCCTTGCGGCGCCAGAACCTAAATCTGGTGCGTCTGCCAATTTCGCCATACCCGCATATCAATCAGGGCGGCCCCACCGACCCGGCAGAAACCGCCCTGAATTTCCGCGCCCTTCTAACAAAGCCCCGCGCCGGATGCGAGCGAAAAAATCATCATCAAAAAAGCCTGCCCTTAACGCATTCTCGCCACAATGTGACGACAAAACCAAAGCCAGACGAAATCCAGCGAGGAACTTGCCATGACGATGATGTCCAAAGTCGTAGCTGCCGGCCAAACCACCACTCTGCCGCAGATCGCGACGATACCTGGCCTGTCGGCTGGCACCATGGTCCTGACCCTCGCCGGAGCGATTCCGGTGGAACACCTGACTGCTGGCGACCGCATCATCACCCGTGACGGTGCGCGCAAACTGGTCTCGGTGCAATCAACTGTCCACACCGATGCGCAGATGATCCTGGTGTCGGCCTCGGCCTTGGGTGTCGAGCAGCCGGAAGAAGACATGTTTCTTGCCCCACATCAGCAGATTCTGATCCGCGACTGGCGTGCCAAGGCCCTGAAAGGTGCCGACCAAGCCGTGGTTTGCGCCGATAAACTGATTGATGGCGAATACATCCGCGCCGCCCATGTGGCCGAACAGCGCCTGTTCGCGCTGGAATTCGACTGCGCCGTGGTGATCTATGCAGGCGGCCTCGAGCTTGCCGCAACCATGGCCCCTACCGAAGCCTGAACCCTGCACAGGGCGCTGTCATCGGGGGCATCGAGCCCCCATTCGCAGCCCTGACGGATCACGATCCCAAACACAGCATTACCCGCGCCAAAGCAGTACGCCCACCTGCTTTGGTTTCTTCTGTTCAAAAATATCCCCGCCGGAGGCTCCAACTGCAACCCCCAAACCCCAGCGTTGACCCTACAACCCCAATCCTCGAAACACCTTCGGCAGTTCCTCGGGCAAATCCTCGGCAATCAGCCCCGGCCCAAACGATCGCGCGCATTCCACATGCAGCCAAGCCGCCGTTTCAGCCGCCTGCATCGGCGCAAACCCCCGCGCCAAAAGCCCGGTAATAAACCCCGCCAAAACATCGCCCGACCCAGCGGTCGCCAGCCAGGGTGCCGCCCGTTCATAATGCGCCGAGTTGATGCTGCACCGCCCCGACGGATCGGCAATTACCGTATCCGGCCCTTTGAACAACACCACACAGCCCGCACGCTTTGCCGCCTCCCGCGTCGCGTCCACCTTGGAATAGGAAGGCCCTTTGGTCGCAGGGGCTGCCAGCTTCGCCGCGATATCCGGAAACAACCGTGCAAACTCGCCCGCATGCGGCGTCAGAACACACCCGTCGTGCAACATGCCAAACAGCACCGGGTCTTGCGAGATCAACGTCAATGCGTCGGCATCCAACACCGTAGCTCGGGGTTCACCCCGACTCCCCAACGCCACGCCCACCAACCCCGCCCCGCGCGCATCAACCCCCAACCCCGGCCCCAGGCACAAAGCGTTGATCCGAAGGTCCGCCAAAATCGCCGCCAAGCCCTCCGCCCCCGCCACCTGCCGCAACATCACCGCATCCAACCGCGCCGCATGCTCACTCAGCGCCGCCGTCTCACACCCGACCGTCACCACCCCCGCCCCGATCCGCAGCGCACCACGGGCGGCAAGCCGGGCGGCACCGCCACGCCCTGAGGGGCCAGAGAGGATGAGGGAGTGACCGAGCGAATATTTGTGGTGGCCACCTTGCTTTCTCAGACCGCCGGTCCGGGTGATCAACTGGCATTCAGTCGGCAACCCGGGCGCAGACGAACCAGGGGGATACAATATCCAGCCTGCGCGGCGCGTCGGGGCGAAGGGAAGTAGTCGGTGGGGGCGCAGGCCAATTTCGCGAACGACCAGCTTTCCACATAAGAGCGGGCCCTCGGCTATCAGTTGCCCTATCTTTGCTGATTGGAACGTAACGGTTAGGTCCGCCAGAACGGCATGTTCACCGATAATGCGTCCACTGTCCGCGCACAGCCCGGAGGGCACATCGACGGCTACCACGCGAGCAA
>JBAVTI010000302.1:0-1816 GCA_049696055.1 Paracoccaceae bacterium
TCATCGGGGTCGGCCCCAAGGCCGGGGCCATCGTGACGATCATCTTCTCGGTTCCGCCGATGATCCGCATGACCCTTCTTGGCTTGAAGAAAGTGCCCGAGGAGGTGATCGAGGCCGGCAAGATGGCTGGTGCGACCCGTTGGCAGCTTTTGTCCCGGGTGCGCATCCCGACCGCGCGGTCCGAGATTCTGATCGGGGTCAATCAGGTCATCATGCAGTGCCTTGCGATGGTGGTGCTGGCCAGTTTCATCGGGATGCCGGGGCTTGGGCAGAAACTGCTGCAATTGCTGCAGGCCCTGAAGATCGGGTTGTCGGTGGAAATTGGCGTGACCATCGTTCTTCTGGCGATCACGCTGGACCGACTGTCCAAGGCATGGGCCTTGCGATTGCCCGAACATGGTGAGCCAAGTGCCATGTGGCTGCAACGCAATCGCCTTCTGGTCATCTGGATTGCGCTATGCGCCGCCGGTTTCGGTCTGGCGCAGCTTTTCCCGTATTTCCAAGAGGTTGAGCGCAATCAAGCGCTGTCTGTCGCAAGCCCGATCGATGTGGCGATGGATCAGCTTATCCGACTGATAACCCCTGTCACCGCATGGCTGCGCTGGTTCCTCATCACATGGGTGCTGATCCCGATGCGAGACGCTTATCTGTGGCTGCCGTTCACAGCCGTTCTGGCGCTTCTGGCCGCCATCGGCTGGGCCGTCGGGGGGCTGCGCTCGGCCCTGATTTGCATTGCCTATTTCGGGCTGATCGCCATGTCCGGCTGGTGGGACCGCGCGATGATCACGGTCTATATGGTCACTATCTCGGTCCTGATCGCCGCCCTGATCGGCCTTCCGCTTGGCATTTGGGCCGCGCGCAATACCGACCGCGCCGCGCGTATCCTATTGATCTGCGATACGGCACAAACCTTCCCAAGCTTTATCTACCTGATCCCTGTCATCATGCTGTTTGGTGTAAACGACGTGGCCGTTGTGGCGGCCGTGGTGGTCTTTGCAGCCATCCCCATCGTGCGCTATACTATTGAAGGTCTTGGCAACGTGCCTTCCGAACTGATTGAGGCCGCCGAGATGAGTGGTGCCAGTCGGCGTCAGACCCTTTGGAATGTTCGCCTGCCGATGGCGCTGCCGACCATGCTGGTCGGTGCGAACCAATCGGTGATGTTTTCGCTGTTCATGGTGATCATCGCCGCCTTTATCGGCACACAGGACCTCGGCCAGGAAATGCAGCGCGCCCTGTCATCCACCGATGTCGGCAAGGGACTGGTTCTGGGCTTCGCCGTTGCTTTCATGGGCCTGATGACCGATCACCTGGTCAACCGATGGTCTGATGACAGGAAACGCGCCTTGGGGATGTAGACGGGCACTCAAGGGCATTCGATCAACGGGCTTCCCGCCAAACCAGGGTACGTGCCGGGTTCGCTCTCAACTGCGAACTCTGCGCTGTTCGGAACAGCACCTGAAGACAGATTGGCAGGTAGTCACGATCAATTTTCCGACGTTCAATCAGCGCGCAGCGAACGACCGCCCTCCGCCCGGATCGTCCAAGCTGGAAGTCAACACCTGCCGGCCATTGGACACTTGCACCTTTTGCGTCGTTCCGCATCGAGTGCGGCCCGTCGAGCCAGACGCGACAGACTTTGCCAGTCTTCGCGAAACCGGCAGCAAGCCAAGGTCACGCTTTGGCTAACCGCGCAGATCCTTTTTTGCGGTCTTGATCATCTTCCCGAAGGCACGGTCTTTGGTGCGCCGTTCTACCAGCGACAAGGTGTTGAAGGTGTCCTCGGCCAGGAGCTTCTTCCATCGCTTCAACCTGC
>JBAVTI010000303.1:0-12327 GCA_049696055.1 Paracoccaceae bacterium
TCCGGGTTTTGCAACACCGCAAGCCCCTGCAATACCCGCGCCCGTTCCTCTAACTCGTCCCTTAACCGATCACATTTTGCTGTTAGATCAGCAAGTTCTGCCTCAAGTTCCGTCCGCTCTTTCTGAACCTTGCCCCACGGCCCCTCTGCCTTCGCCCCACGTGTTGTCGCCAAAGCGGCAATCTCGGCATTGGTTGCGGCCAAAATTGCATCCATCCGGCGCCCGCCCGTCATCGCCTCGACTTCGCCTGCAACCGAGGATAACAACCCCCGCCGCGCGTCCAGCATCCGTTCTTGATCGGGCTTTTTGTCGGGCTGCAACCCCAGCGCCCCTTGCCGTACCCAAAGCAGCCCAGACGGGCCGCCACCCGACGTGACAAGCCGCCCTAGCCATGCCTCGGCCTCATCGGCCTGCGCGATCAACCGCCCCGTCACAACGTCGGTCACCTTGGCAAACTTGCCTGCCAAGAACCGCTTTTCAATCAGAAACCGCCCCGCCCTGGTCTCGATCTCGACACTCACTTCCGGGCTACCGCCGGCATGTGGCTGCAACGACGTCACCTCATCCGGCCGCCCGGTGTGCTTTTGGAAAAACACCGCATGCAGCGCGTCGAAAAACGTCGATTTGCCCTGCTCATTCGGGGCCGAGATTACCGTGATGCCATCGGCAATTCCGCTGATTTCGGCCGTCTTCGCCGCAAAGCGCCGCACATTGGTCAGCTTGATCGCGCGGATTTTCATTCGGCATCCCCCGCCAGCGCATATAGACGGCTTAACGCCGCCGCTGCCACCGCACGGGTTTGCGCGGGCTTTGCTTCATCCATTGCCTCGGCAAGCAGCGCTTCTGCGGCCACCCTTAGCGCCCCACCCCGGTCTATCGCATCCAGATCGGCGGCGTCTTGCACCGTTTCCAACGCCTCCAGCCGCAACTCGGCATAGCCAAACGAGGGTACTGCTGCGGCAAACCCCCGCTCCAGCGCCACCCTGACCGAGGGCCGCACCCGCCCGCGCACGTCCAGTCGTAGCAAGGTGTCGCGCTTTGCCCCAAATCCCATCAATACCGCCTCGAGCATCTCCGTCGCGTTATCCAGCGCCAGCAAGTCCAGTGCGCGCTCGCTCCATTCAAACACACCCGTCGGCACCGGCGTCACCTCTGGCACCGCCCCCGGCGCCGCCACGCTTACCACCAACGCCCCTGCAGGTCCGGCGTGCTTGAAACCGTCCGCCTCGGGGCTTCCCGAATACCAGCAGCGCGGCCCGATCCGCATCTGCCCATGCCAATCACCAAGCCCCAGATAATCCAACCCCGCCCGTTCAGCGCGGTCCGGCGGTATCACCGCAGGATTGCCCTCTTCGGTCGCCTCGAAATCCGTAACGCCACCATGCGCAAGCCCGATCCGGATCGTGCCCTGCGCCGACGCCGCTGCTGTCATCCATTCCGTCAAATCACGCCCCGGCCTGCGTACCGGACACGGCGCTGGCAGCAAATCCACCCCCGCCGCCAATGCCATCGGTACCGCCTCTCGCGCCAACACCAAATTCCCCGGCGCATCGCGCAAAAGCCGGGCCCACAACTCTCCCGCCGCCAAACTGTCATGGTTCCCCGGCATAAGAACCCACACAATATCAGCCGCTTGCCCCATCGCCTCCAATGCCTGACGCACCGTCGCCGGGCTGGGCGTCTGCGCATCGAACATATCGCCCGCAATCAGCACATGCTTGGCCCCGCCTGTGCGCGCAGTCGCTGCCAGTCGCCCGATCACCCCATGCCGCGCCTCACGAAGCCGCCCCCGCAGCCCTTCCTCAAACCGGCCAAACGGCTTGCCCAAATGCAGATCCGACGTATGCAAAAATCGAAACACCGCGCGCCCCCTACCTCATATTCCGCCACCCTAAGCCCCGCCAACGCCCAAGACCACGGCAAACCTTATCTTAGTCCCAGCCTAACCAAAGCTGCACCATCCCCTGCTTTCGCCTTAGCCGATAAAACCCGATACTCTGCCAAACACCCGCCTATGGGAGCCCCCGATGATCCGCACCGGCAGCCAATACCGCGACACTATCCGTGACAACCGCGAGGTTTATATCAACGGCGAAAAGGTCCGCGACGTCACCACCCATCCGATGTTCAAACCCCTCGTCGATATCCGCGCCAGGATCTACGATATGGCCCACGATCCCGAAACCCGCGACATCATGACCACCACCCAAGACGGCGAGGTCAACGCTACCGGCAACGCCCTG
The DNA here is from genome assembly GCA_049696055.1 of Paracoccaceae bacterium. Taxonomy (GTDB): domain Bacteria; phylum Pseudomonadota; class Alphaproteobacteria; order Rhodobacterales; family Rhodobacteraceae; genus JBAVTI01. The sequence continues at coordinate 2,244 of JBAVTI010000303.1, forward strand.
CCCTATACCCAAGCCGATTGGTGGGCCAAACGTCGTGCCACCGACACCATGATGGAAACCGTTGGCGGTGTTGTCACCCGTGTCGGCGATGAAACCGTGGGCGAGATGTGGTCGCTTTACGATGGCGCCGATGTGCTGTCCGAGATTGACCCGCAGTTTGCCAAAAACATCGAAAACCACATCACCAAATGCCTCAAGAGCGATCCCTTCCACGTCTCTGCCAACACCGACCCCAAGGGCGACCGCTCTAAATCGCCGCAAGACCAAGACCCCGACATGCTGCTGCACGTAGTCCGCGAAACCGATGCTGGCATCATCGTGCGCGGTGCGAAATATGAAACCGCCGCCGCCTACGCCAATCAGGCTTTTACCAAGCCCACCATCGCCAATTGGGGTAATGACGCGCTTTCCAACTATGCCGTGGGCTTTATCTGCGACCTTGGCTCGCCGGGCCTGAAATTCATCTGCCGTACCGGTTTTGCCGGTCGCGCCCCCGCCGACGACTACCCGCTGTCGAACAAATTCGACGAGGTTGATACCCTCGTCATCTTCGATAACGTGCTGATCCCGTGGGAGAATGTGCTGTTCTATCGCCACACCAAGGCGGCAATGTTCATCCGTGCCACCCTGCACCGCTATTCTGCCTTTGCCTTTGTGCAGCGCAATCTGAAACTGGCCGATATGATGATCGGCACCGCCCTCTATAACGTCCGCCAGACCGGGCTTGATAAACAACAGGCGGTGCAGGAAAAACTTGCCCAACTCGCCGTTTACCGCGAAGGCATCAACGCCCACCTTACCGGTGCCATCGCCTTGGGCGAACGCTCGCCTGCGGGACTGATGATGCCAAACCAGTCGCTTTTGTACACCGGTCGCGTCCTTGCTTGCAGCCAATTGCACGAAATGATCCACATCACCCGCGAACTTTGCGGCGGTCAGATCTGCGTTACCCCCGATGTGGCCAGCTTCAGCCACCCCGAAACAAAACCCTGGCTCGATAAATACTACACCATCAACGACGAATGGGGGGCCGAAGACCGCCGCAAACTGCTGGCCTTTGCGCGTGACATGCTGAATTCTGATTACGCGGGACACCGCCTGACGTTTCAGCTTTTCGCCCAAAGCCCGCCCTTCGCCCACCTTGCTGCCGTTTACCGCAACTTCGACTGGGATGGCCCCTTGGCCTTCGTCAAGGCGGCTGCAGGCCTGTCGGACAAGGTCACAGGCCCCAAAACAATGAACTGCGCTGACAGCGCCACCAGCCAGTGGTTTTCAACGCAAAGCCCCAAAACTGACCTGGCGGCTGCCTGATTGGTGAATGCGGAAAGGCACAGCCACCGCAACCTCCAACCCATACAAATCGGTCGCCGCCTCTCAAATTCCCAAAATGCCAAAAGGAACCTATAAATGTCCGTCGAAAAGGTTGAAGCGCTTGTTGTTGGCGCGGGCCAGGCTGGAATCGCCATGAGCGAACACCTGAGCAAATGCGGCGTGCCTCACCTCGTTCTTGAGCGGCAGCGCATTGCTGAACGCTGGCGCTCGGAGCGGTGGGATTCACTGGTTGCCAATGGCCCGGCCTGGCATGACCGGTTTCCGGGGCTGGAGTTTCCCGGCGACCCCGAAGCTTTTGTCGCCAAAGACAAGGTTGCCGACTATTTCGTGGCCTATGCCGAAAAGTTCGCCGCCCCCATCCGCTGCGGCGTTGAAGTAAAGACTGTTCAAAGGATTGTTGGCCAGACCGGCTTTCGTGTCGAAACTTCGCAAGGTGTGATTGAGGCGAATTATGTGATTGCCGCCACGGGGCCATTTCAACGCCCGATCGTCCCGACATTGGTTCCCGAAGCGGCGGGGCTTACTCAACTTCATTCCTCCGCTTATCGCAATCCCGGCCAGTTGCCCGAAGGCGCGGTTCTGGTCGTCGGTGCAGGGTCTTCGGGTGTGCAGATTGCCGACGAACTGCTCCGGGAAGGCAAGCGGGTTTACCTTTCAGTCGGCCCGCATGACCGCCCACCACGCAGTTATCGCGGGCGTGACTTCGTCTGGTGGCTGGGGGTTCTCAACAAATGGGACGCCGAGTCTGCACCGGGCACTGAACATACCACGATCGCGGTAAGCGGTGCGCGTGGCGGCCACACCGTCAATTTCCGCAGCCTTGCGGCGCAGGGGATGGTACTTGTTGGCCGGACCGAAACGTTCGCCGATGGTGTGATGCGTTTCGCGCCCGATCTTGCGGGAAATCTTGCGAAAGGCGATGCCAACTATCTGTCGCTGCTGGATGAAGCCGACGCTTATGTTGTGAACAATGGCCTCGATTTGCCTAAAGAGCCCGATGCACGCAATTTGGGCGCAGAACCGCACTGTGTAACCGATCCGATCCTCGCACTGGACTTGGCGCAGGCTGGCGTAAGAAGCATCATTTGGGCGACCGGCTTTGGCGCGGACTATAGCTGGTTGAAAATAGATGCCTTTGGCGCGGACGGCAGGCCCAAGCATCAGCGCGGCGTATCACCCGAACCTGGGATTTACTTCCTCGGATTGCCATGGCAGTCGCGTCGAGGATCTTCCTTTATTTGGGGGGTATGGCACGATGCCAAGTTTGTAGCCGACCATATTTCCAAACAGCGCGCCTATCTGGCGTACAAAGCGCCTAACGTACAAGACGCCTGACCAAACCCACCCGAAGATCCGTTGTGCTGCTACGCAGTTTTCGGCCTTCAATACCCGATAGATGGAGAGCCCGATGGCACACACCCGCATCCGCAAGTTCAACACCAGCGTCACCTACCCCGAACAAAACCTCGACAATGACCTCTGTCAGGCCGTGGTGACCCGCGGTGGCAGCACAGTCTGGATGCGCGGACAATGCCCACAAGACCTTGATACTGCTCAGAATATCAACAGTCACGACCCAGTCGAGCAGACCCACAAAGTTATGCAAAACATCAAACAGTTGATCGAAGAAGCCGGAGGCGAGATGAAGCATCTGGTGAAGCTGGTGGTCTATCTTACCGACGTGCGCAACCGTGAGGCAGTCTACCGCACGATGGGTATATATATCAAAGGCATACACCCCGTCTGCACTGGCCTGACCGTGACCTGCCTCGCCCGGCCCGACTGGCTGGTGGAAATCGACGCAACAGCGGTAATTCCAGACTAAAATATTGATACATAACATAGTTTCGGACTGGATTCCCCATGACATTCTCTCTCGTCGCCCGTTGTGCCAAGACCGGAATGCTCGGCATGGCCATCGCTTCGTCGTCCCCCGCCGTGGCCGCCCGCTGCGCCCACACAAGGGCTGGTGTTGGGGCTGTGGCCAGCCAAAACATCACCGACCCCAGTTTGGGGCCTAAAGTATTGGATTTGCTGGGGGAAGGCTTGTCCGCAGCTGATGCCATGGCAAAAATTGTCGCCACTACCCCCTATATCCAGTATCGCCAACTCCTCGTCGTAGACGCAGGGGGCTGCACCGCTGTCCATTCCGGCACCGAAGTCCTGGGCATATGGGGCTCCGCCCAAGCCGACACCGTCGCCGCAGGCGGTAACCTGTTGGCGAACAAGACAATTCCGCAGGTCTTGGTCGATACTTTCCTATCCGCAAAAGGCCATCTCGGCGATCGTTTGATCACCGCAATGCAAGCAGCCTTAGCCGCTGGCGGCGAAGCCGGCCCGATCCATTCTGCGGGCATGAAAATTGCAGACCGCCTGTCCTGGCCCTTGGTTGATCTGCGCTGTGACTGGACCGAGGATTGCCCGATAGAAGCCATTGAAAAGGCTTGGAAAATATACTTTCCGCAAATAGACGCCTATGTGCAACGCGCCGAAAACCCCTCCGTCGCCCCCTCTTACGGCGTTCCCGGTGATGAATGATCTGCCTGCCTACACTGGCAACTGCGAGAAATTTGAGTTAGCTTTCACCTAACCGAAGCAGGAAACCGATTAGCCATGCCCTTGCGCTTCAGCCTTCGACAATTGGAATATCTGGTTGCTGTCGGGGAATGCGGATCAATTGCAATGGCGTCGGAAAAAGTAAACGTCTCGTCGCCATCCATTTCGGCCGCGATTTCACAATTGGAGCAGGAATTCGGCCTGCCATTATTCGTGCGTAAACATGCGCATGGCCTATCCTTGACCCAAGGTGGCAAACAGTTTGTCGAGCAAGCCCGCGTCGTGCTTAGCGCGGCAGCGCGTCTAAGTGATCTTGCCAATCACATTACGGGAAAGGTACGTGGGCCGCTGAATGTAGGCTGCCTGTTGACCTTTGCGCAGATTGTGCTGCCCAATCTGCGCCGCAGCTTCGTTGACCAACATCCTGACGTGGATTTTCACCAATTCGAGCGTAACCAATCCGAGATTTTCGAAGGGCTGCGCAACGCCTCATTTGACGTCGCATTGACCTACGACCTGAACATTCCGCCCGATCTGGAATTCGTGGGCCTCGTCAGCTTACCACCCTATGCGGTCATGAGTGACACACACGATTTAGCGCATTGTGAAAGTGTGTCCCCCAAGGAGTTGGCAAACTTCCCCATGGTTTTGCTGGATCTGCCCATGAGCGCGGAATACTTTTTGTCCTTTTTCGCTCAGATCGGCGTGCGCCCCAAAATCGCCGAGCGCACCCGCGACATGGCGGTGATGCGGTCTTTGGTGGCCAATGGGTTTGGCTATTCCATTGCCAATATCCGCCCCACTTCGGACCGTGCCCCCGATGGCCGCAAGTTGCGCTATGTGCCACTAACCGGGCCACTGCGGCCGATGCGAATGGGGCTGGCGCTATCAGAAGGAGCGCGTGCGTCGCTGACTATCAACGCGTTTATCAGCCATTGCCAAAGCAAAATCACCCCAGACACCACGCCGGGCTTAAGGCTGAAACCTGACGGCCCGCCACGAGATTTCTGAACCGCCCAATGGGCAAGCATTCTGCCTAATTTGTGCGCGACCCGCCGGGCCTTAGTCTGTGCCTAAGTCAGGCTTCATGAACGCATCATTTACCCAAAGCCACGCGTTACCGATGGTTCATAGGAACCCCGATTTACCGGGCCGGATTCTTTGAATGGGGCAATCCTTGCGCGATGCACGCTACGACATTCTGTTTGAACCGATGGCGATTGGCCCGCTTTTGGCCAAGAACCGCTTTTATCAAGTGCCCCATTGCAACGGCGGCGGTTATCGCGACCCATCTGCAGCGGCGGCAATGCGTGCGACCAAGGCCGAGGGCGGGTGGGGTGTCATCTTTACCGAACAAACAGAAATCCATCACACCTCGGAAATCACGCCCTTTATCGAGCTTCGGCTGTGGGAGGATCAGGATATCCCTGCCCTGCGCAAGATGTCGGACGCGATGAAAACCCATGGTGCCTTGGCGGGGATTCAGCTTGCTTATTCCGGCATTAACGGCCCGAATATGTATACCAAAGAAGTGCCGCTGGCCCCAAGTGCGCTGCCCATCCGCACCTTTACCAACGACCCGGTGCAAGCGCGGGCGATGGACAAGCAAGACATCAAAAATCTGCGGCGCTGGTTTGTGAATGCGGCCAAACGTAGCCGCATGGCCGGGTTTGACCTGATCTGTCTTTATGGCGCGCACGGCTTTGGAATCTTTCAGCATTTCCTTAGCCGCGCCACCAACCAGCGCACCGATGAATACGGCGGCAGCTTGGAGAATCGCTCGCGTTTCGCGCGTGAAGTGATTGCCGACATGCGTGATGCCGTGGGTGATACGATGGCCATGACCTTGCGGGTCAGCTTGGACGAAACCATTGGTAATCTTGGGTTTTCCAATGCGGAAGTGCGTGATTTTATCGAAATGAACCGCGATTTGCCCGATCTTTGGGATCTTGCGCAAGGAACCTGGGAGGACTGCTCGGGGCCATCCCGCTTTAAGGAAGAGGCGGCGCAAGAGCTATTGGTTAAGGGCATCCGCGCGCTTTCTGACAAGCCTGTGGTTGGTGTCGGCCGCTTTACCAGCCCTGACGTGATGGCACGGATGATCCGGCAGGGGACACTTGATTTCATCGGCTGTGCGCGACCGTCGATTGCCGACCCGTTTTTGCCGAAAAAAATCGAAGAAGGCCGGATTGAAGATATCCGCGAATGTATCGGCTGCAACATCTGCATCACCGGCGACATGACGCAATCCATTTCCCGCTGCACTCAGAACCCGACGTTCATGGAAGAATGGCGCAAAGGCTGGCACCCCGAACGGATGAACGCCAAAGGGGCAAGCCAATCGGTGCTGGTGGTCGGGTCTGGCCCGGCGGGGCTTGAGGCGGCGCGGGCACTTTCAATGCGCGGCTATGACGTGGCGATTGCCGAGGCGCAGTCGCAGATTGGTGGACGTGTGGCGCGTGAGCGTCTGCTGCCGGGGCTGTCGGCTTGGGGTCGGGTGGTGGACTATCGCGCCTATCAGATCAGTCAGCGCCCAAACGTGGAAACCTATTTGGAATCAAAGCTTTCTGCCGAACAGATTTTGGAATTCGGTTTTCAGAATATCGCCATTGCGACGGGTGCCACGTGGCGGGCTGACGGGGTTGCGCGCCAGCACGTGGTGCCGATACCAACGCTGGGCACCCTGCCAGTCTATACCCCCGATGACCTGATGGCGGGCCGCTTGCCCACGGGGCGCGTGGTGGTGTTTGATGATGATCATTACTATATGGGCGGCGTCTTGGCGGAATTGCTGGCCCTCAAAGGCTGCGAGGTGACGTTGGTGACGCCGTCGGCTTATGTGTCAGATTGGACGTTGAATACGCTTGAGCAGGGGGCAATTCATCGCCGATTGGTGGCGGCGGGCGTGAAAATTGCCCTCAATACGGGCATCGCCATGCTGCGCGAGGATGGCGTGGAAACCTGTTGCAGCTACACCGATCTGCGCGGCAAGCTGTCGTGTGACGCCTTGGTGATGGTTGCGTCACGAAAGTCGGACGATGCCGTTTATCATGCGCTGATGGCGCGGACATCGGATTGGGCCGATGCGGGGATCTTGTCGGTGAAACTGATCGGAGATGCGGCAGCGCCGGGGCCGATTGCTTGGGCGACATATGCCGGCCACCGCTATGCACGCGAACTGGACACCCCTGATATCGGTGATGCATTGCCGTTCCGACGCGAAGTGACTGAACTGGCAACGGATTGAAAAGATGAAAGAACCCCATCGAGGCAAGGCCATCGAAGTGCAGGGCGTGTCAAAATCCTTTGGCACCTTTCAAGCGCTAAAGTCGGTGAGTTTCGACATTTTCGACAACGAGTTCTTTACCCTTCTTGGGCCATCCGGCTGCGGCAAGACCACGCTTTTACGGATGCTTGCGGGGTTTGAAGCACCAACCACCGGCAATATCCGTTTGCATGGCCACGACATTCTGGACCTGCCACCCCACAAACGCAGGGTGAATACAGTGTTCCAAAGCTATGCGCTATTCCCGCACCTGACGGTCGAGGCCAATATCGCTTTTGGCTTGGAAAACATGGGCTGGGAAAAGGACCGCCGTCATGCCCGAGCGGCAGAAATGCTGGAGATGGTTCACATGTCGTCGTTCGCGCGGCGCAAACCAAACCAGTTGTCGGGGGGGCAAAAGCAACGCGTTGCACTGGCGCGCGCCCTTGCCCCTTCGCCAGAGGTGCTACTGCTGGACGAGCCGCTTTCGGCGCTGGACCTAAAGCTGCGCCAAGCCATGCGGGATGAATTGCGCAGCCTGCAGCGGTTAACCGGCATTACCTTCGTTTTTGTAACCCACGATCAAGAAGAGGCGCTGGATATGTCTGACCGGATTTGCGTGTTGGGCAATGGCCAGATTCAACATATTGGCACCCCGACTGAGATTTACGAAGATCCAGCCAACCAATTTGTAGCTGATTTCATTGGGGAAACGAACTTCCTTCAAGTTGATGTAAAGACGGTGAATGGAGACCAAGCCACTGTGCGAACGCCGATGGGGTTTGATGTGACGGCACTTCATAAAGGGGCCGAAGCCGGAAATCGGGCGACCCTTTCGTTGCGTCCTGAAAAGATCGGGATGGAAGATCAAGCCGTGGGTGAAATGATGCAAGGCACCATCACCAACAAGAACTACATGGGCGGCTATACGCATTACACCGTTGATGTAGCGGGAACCGAGTTTCGGGTTTCTAAGCGCAACGCGATTTCGCACAGCCAAAGCTATGATCTGGGACGCGTGGTGAAATTGGGTTTCTTGCACGATAGCGCCCGGGTGTTGGGGCAATGAGACCAAGCGATTTCCGCTTTTGGGGTCTTGCCCCTGCGTGGATCATCATGGGCTTTACGCTGATCATTCCGATTTGCATTGTGGTTGTGGTGTCGTTCGCCACCCGCGGGGCTTATGGCGGATTTGACTGGGGGTTTTCCCTCGCCTCATACATTCAGATCCTGTTTTCGGAAGGCTGGAGTGGCGGCCTGGAATTCAACCCGCAAACCCTGTTAATCATTGGACGCACCCTATGGCTGGCAATACTGACCACGTTGATTTGCATGGGGTTAGCTTTCCCGGTGGCCTACTTTATCGCGGGGCAAGGCAGGCGCACCAAAGCCATACTGATCTATCTGGTGACGCTACCTTTCTGGGTGTCGATGATCGTGCGGGTTTACGCCTGGATCATCATTTTGGGCAATGATGGCGTGATCGAAAAATCGTTGCGCGCGACGGGCTTGGTGGAAAACATTGACAGCCTGCTTTTCAATAACGGCGCGATGCTGGCGGGTTTGGTCTACAGCTATATCCCGCTGATGATCTTGCCGGTGTTCGCCTCGATTGAAAAACTGGACGAAACCCTGATCGAGGCATCGCACGACCTTTACGCAAACCGCTGGGTCACGCTACGACGGGTGATCCTGCCCTTGGCGTGGCCCGGTTTGATCGCAGGGGCGATACTGGTGTTCGTGCCCTGTCTGGGCGCGGTTTTGGAGCCGATCTTGCTGGGGGGTGGCAAGTCGATGATGATGGGCAACCTGATCCAGACGCAGTTTGGCGGTGGCCGCAACTGGCCGTTCGGTGCCGCGATTGCGATGGTTCTGATGGTGCTTGTGATGCTGGTTTTGATGCTGAATGCCCGGCGTGCCAATCTGCGAGGTGCTTTGTGATGGCAGCCTTGCATGACGTCAAACGCTATCCCGGCACGCGGTTGTTTACGGCGTTATTCTTTGTCTATCTTTATGTGCCAATTGCTGTGGTTGTTCTATATTCTTTTAATGAAAACAAACTTGTATCGGTCTGGACCGGGTTTTCCCTGAAATGGTACGACACGGCTTTGCATAACAGAAATCTGCTGAACGCGGTAAAAGTTTCCTTAACGGTGGCCACGATTGCAACGGTTATCGCCACCATGATTGCGCTGATGGCGGCGCTGGTACTGGTACGTGGCAAGGACGTGAAACGCCGCCGTCTTTCGGAAACGGTGGTCAATCTACCGTTGCTGTTGCCCGAAATTGTATTGGCAGTGGCGCTTCTGATCCTGTTTTCGCAATTGGGGCTGGAAAACGGTTTGCTGAAGCTGGTTATCAGCCACGCCGCATTTTGCGTCCCTTTTGCGTTCTTGCCAATCCGTGCGCGGCTTCAGGGCATGGAGCCGGACTTTGAAGAAGCAGCTCAGGATTTGTATGCTTCGCCTTGGGTTGCCTTTCGCCGGGTCACCCTTCCCCTTATTTTGCCCGGTGTATTTGCCGGCGCGATGTTGGCATTCGTGATGTCGATGGACGATTTTATAACCTCGAACATGCTGAATTCCGGGGGGGCGACCACCCTGCCCGTCTATATCTTTGGCCTGATCAAACAGGGCACTACGCCAGAATTGAATGCCATCTCGACCCTGATCATTTTTGCGTCGCTGGCTCTTGCCACCATCGCACTGGTGATCACATTCCGATCCAACCGCCCAGAACAACACACATAACCGACAGGAGAGTCCAATCATGCTGAAACAAACTTTGCTTGCCACAACGGCGCTGCTGGCCCTGACTGGGGTCGCCCAAGCCGAGGGCGCGTTGAACATCTATGCTTGGTCAGACTCGATTGCCCCCGATCTGATCACCAAATTCGAGGCCGAAACCGGCATCAAGGTGGCCATTGATGGC
>JBAVTI010000304.1:0-2981 GCA_049696055.1 Paracoccaceae bacterium
GCGCGGCGCAGAAGGTCGGCGCCGCCAAGGGAATACCCCGCCATGACCTGCGCGATCTGCATCACCTGTTCCTGATAGACGATGATGCCTTGGGTTTCGGCAAGAATGTGGTCGATGGTGGGATGGATGGATTCAAGTTCCTTGAGGCCGTTTTTCACCTCGCAGTAGGTGGGAATATTCTCCATCGGGCCGGGGCGGTAAAGCGCCACAAGCGCCACGATATCCTCGATGCAGGTCGGCTTCATGCGGCGCAGCGCGTCCATCATGCCGCTGGATTCAACCTGAAAAACCGCGACGGTTTTGGCGGCGGCGTAAAGCTCGTAGCTGGGTTTGTCGTCCAGCGGGATCAGGCTGATATCGACGTTGATATCGCGCAGGTGCAAAAGGTCGATGGCGTTCTGGATCACGGTCAGGGTTTTCAGGCCCAGAAAGTCGAATTTCACCAGACCGGCACTTTCGACCCATTTCATGTTGAATTGGGTGGCAGGCATGTCAGAGCGCGGATCTTGGTAGAGCGGCACCAATTCATCCAGCGGGCGGTCGCCGATTACCACACCTGCAGCGTGGGTCGAGGCGTTGCGCAGCAGGCCTTCGATCTGCTGGCCATAGTTCAGAAGGCGGGCGACGACCTCTTCCTTGGCGGCTTCGCGCAGGCGCGGCTCATCGGCCAGGGCTTTGGTAATCGACACCGGTTTGACGCCATCAAGCGGGATCATTTTCGACAGCCGGTCAACCTGACCATAAGGCATTTGCAGCACCCGGCCGACATCGCGCACGGCGGCTTTGGACAACAGCGCACCGAAGGTGATGATCTGGCCCACCTTGTCGCGACCGTATTTTTGTTGAACGTATTGAATGACTTCTTCACGCCGGTCCATGCAAAAGTCGATGTCGAAGTCGGGCATGGAAACCCGCTCGGGGTTCAGGAACCGCTCAAACAGCAGGTTGTAGCGCAGCGGATCAAGGTCGGTGATGGTCAGCGCATAGGCCACCAATGAGCCTGCCCCCGACCCCCGGCCGGGGCCGACCGGGATGCCCTGGTTTTTCGCCCATTTGATAAAGTCGGCCACGATCAGGAAATAGCCGGGAAAACCCATCTGTTCGATGATGCCAAGCTCGAATTCCAGCCGCTTGCCATAGTCTTCGACCGACACGGCGTGGGGGATGATGGCAAGCCGCGCAACCAGCCCTTCGCGGGCTTGGCGGCGCAACTCGTCCACCTCGTCATCGGCGAATTTTGGCAAGATCGGGTCGCGTTTTGCCACCTTGAAGGCGCAGCGGCGGGCGATCTCGACGGTGTTCTCCAGCGCTTCGGGCAGATCGGCGAACAGGGCCGCCATTTCGGATTCGGTTTTGAAATAGTGTTGCGGGGTCAGGCGGCGGCGCGGGCCTTGTTGATCGACATAAGCGCCCTCTGCAATGCAGATCAGGGCGTCATGCGCCTCATACATATCTGATTTGGGGAAATAGACATCGTTGGTGGCCACAATCGGCAGGCCCATGTCATAGGCCATTTCGATAAAGCTGCGTTCGGTGCCGGCTTCGCCTTCGGTCAGCGCGCCACCGGGGCCGGGGTGGCGCTGCAGTTCGACATAGAGGCGGTTGGGGTAGATGGCGGCAAGGCGGTCCATCAGGGCTTGCGCCTTGGCACCTTGCCCGGCCTGCAAGAACCGCCCAACCGGGCCTTCAGCCCCCCCTGTCAGGCAAATCAGGCCGTCCGAATGGGTTGACAGTTCATCGGGCGTCAGTTGCGGCAACTGCCCACCTTTGCCGATGTAAAGCGCCGAGTTCAGCTTCATCAGGTTCATATAGCCAGCCTCATTCTGGGCCAGCAGAACGATCGGGGCAAGGCTGCGGGGTTTTTCACCCGGTGCAGCGGGATCGTGGGCGATGGAAACCTGACAGCCGACAATCGGCTGCACCCCGGCGGCGGCGGCGGTCACCGAAAATTCAAGGGCGGCAAACATGTTGTTGGTGTCGGTGACGGCAACGGCGGGCATCGATTGTGCCACGCAAAGCCCGATCAGCTTTTTCACCGGAACCGCCCCTTCGAGCAGGGAATGTTCGGTGTGGACGCGCAGGTGGATGAATCGGGGGGCGTTTGACATGCAAGCAGCTTACCGCGTCTTTCAGCGCAGTTGAACCAACAAGCATCACCATTCGCCCGATCTTGGGGCAAATAGTGTTTTAGGGAAAACGCAAAGCGATTGAACGAAGTGGCGACGCGGGGCAAAGGGTGCCTCATTCGTAGGCTATGCGCGAAAGTGCTTTCGGAAACGGGCGAAAACTTCTTCTTGCTATGTGACAAGCAGGCAGGCTTCATGGCAGAAGGGAGAAACCGGGAAACACCGGGGGCGCGTGGCCCGCTTTACGCCGCATCGGGCGGTCACGCACCGGCCTTCAATGAAGGGCCATGACGGGGAGAAGGCGGCTTGGGTTACTGAATGTCAGAGATTGCGTTTCTGTTGAACGGAACGCGGGTCTGTGTGGACGGGGCAAACCCGACGCAGACTCTTTTGGATTTTCTGCGGATAGACCGGGGGCTGTGCGGCACCAAAGAGGGCTGCAACGAAGGTGATTGCGGCGCCTGCACGGTGATGGTCAGTGATGCGGATGGCAGTCGCGCGCTAAACGCCTGTATCCTGATGTTGCCGCAGTTGCATGGCAAAGCCGTGCGCACGGTCGAGGGCATTTCGGGCCCGGACGGCAGCTTGCACCCGGTGCAGACGGCGATGGTGGAACACCACGGTTCGCAATGCGGATTTTGCACGCCGGGATTTGTGGTCTCGATGGCGGTTGGTCATGCGCAGGGGCGCTGCGACCATGACACAGTGCTTGCCGGCAATCTGTGCCGCTGCACCGGTTACGCGCCGATCATCCAGGCGGCAATCGCGGCGCAAACGGCACCGGTACCGGTGTGGATGACAGAAGATTCTGCTGCGATTTCTCTTGAAGAAATACTCTCGGGGATGGGGTCCGGG
>JBAVTI010000305.1:0-7249 GCA_049696055.1 Paracoccaceae bacterium
ACCCTGACCCTCGCACAAACCGTGGCAACAAAACTGACCGCCGCCGTCAAAATCGGCAAGCGCGCGTTCTACGACCAATCGACGCTTGGCGTTGCCGACGCCTACACCCATGCCGCCGCCGTCATGACCGAAAACATGCTGTGGCGCGATACCGCAGAAGGCATCGCCGCCTTCCTCGAAAAGCGCCCGCCAGACTGGCAAAACGCATAGCCCCCAAGTGTAGTTCGCCCACAGAAATCACCACAACAGGGGCAAAGGCGCGAAACCTTACAGCCGATACAGGCTTTGGTACTTCGCTTCCAGATAGGCCAGCAGCGGCTCTTCGCTTGGCTCGAACCCGCAGGCCTGCGCAATCACCGCGCGCGGCTCGTACAAACCGCCATGCCGCTGCACGTTTTCACGCAGCCACCCCGTCGCCCCGGAAGTATCGCCCAAACCAAGCTGTTGGTCCAACTCCGGCACCGCCGCCCGCATCGCCTTGTTCAGACACCCCGCGTAAACATTGCCCAAGGTGTAGGTCGGGAAATAACCAAACAACCCGCACGACCAATGCACATCCTGCAAAAGCCCGTTCGAGGCCCGATCCACCGCCACCCCAAAATCAGCGGCAAACCGATCATTCCACGCGGCTTCCAGATCGCCCACCTCCAGATCGCCCCGCATCAGCGCCCGCTCCAGATCGAACCGCATCATGATGTGCAGATTGTAATGCACCTCATCGGCTTCGGTGCGGATATACCCCGAATGCACCCGGTTCACCGCGCCATAAAACGCCTCGGCCGACCCCATGCCGAAATTGCCAAACCGCTCAAGCATCTGCTCATACATCCAGCCGGTATATGCCCGCCCCCGCCCGATCTGATTTTCGTAAATCCGGCTTTGGCTTTCATGCACCCCCATCGACACGCCGCGCCCAAGCGGGCTCATCGCGTAATCGGGATCAATCGCCAACTCATAGCTTGAATGGCCCACCTCATGGATCGTCGAGTAGATGCAGTTGAAAGGCTCGCTTTCCACCACCCGCGTCGTAATCCGCGAATCCGACCCGCCGCCAGATGAGAATGGATGCACCGCCAGATCAAGCCGCCCGCGCGACCAATCGTAGCCAAAGCTGGACGCCAGATCCCGCGCCAGCCGCAACTGGCCTTCGGCACCAAACATCCCCTGCACTGCCACCGGCTGATGCGCCGCCGCCAACACCGCCGCGCGCAGCGCCACCAACCGCGGCCGCATCCGGTCAAACATCGCCGCCAGACTTGCCGCCGTCGCCCCCGGCTCATAATCATCCACCAGCGCGTCATATAGATCGCCGCCCGCCGCCAGACAGGCCGCCTCTTCGCGCTTCAGCGTGATCACCTCGGCCAGCGTTGGCAGAAATGCCGCCACATCGTCATTGGCCCGCGCCTCGGCCCAGATCCCCTGCGCCGAAGAGGTTAGCCGCGCCAGCGCCTGCGCCAGATCGCCCGGCACCTTTACCATCCGCGCATAAGACCGCTTGATATGCCGCACCTGCGCTTGCGCCACCGTATCGTCCGGCAGGGCTGCGGCCAGCCATTCACCAATGCGCGGATCGGTGCGCCGCGCATGCAGCACCCCCTCGATCGCCGCCATTTCCTCGGCCCGCTGATCAGCAGCACCGCGCGGCATCATGGTTTCCTGATCCCAGCCCAGCCGTTCTGCCACCATCGACAGCGCCTCGGTCTGGCGCTGATGCGCCATCAGATCGTCATAGGCCGTCATTGCGTTCCCTTTCGAACCGACCCGGCTACCGGGTATTGCGCCAAATGTCGGGCGCGAATGATCAAAATCCACAACAGCACAGCGCCAACTTGATGGGTAATTGCTACAGGCAATTGCGCCGCCGTCAATGCTGCCGCGATGCCAAGCGCCATTTGCGCCACCAGCATCGCCAACACTGCACTGAATGCCCGTCGCGTGGCATGATGCGCCGATTTACGCCCGCGCAGCCAGACCACCACGCCAAACACCAACAGCAAATACCCCGACATCCGGTGAATAAACTGCACCAGACCGGGGTTTTCGAAAAATGCCGCCCACACTGGCCGCCCCGGCACATAAAATGCGTCGCTTGGGAAAAACTGCCCGTTCATCATTGGCCAGGTAGGATACCCCCGCCCCGCGTCAATCCCCGCAACCAGCGCCCCCAGCACCACCTGCAAAAACGCGAAATGCATCAGCCCGGTTGATAGCCCAAACAGCTCCCCCTCGCGGATTCGCCGCGCCACCAGCAGTTGCTTTTCCGCCCGCCCCAGCAGCAGCACATACCATGCAATGAAACCCAGAATAATGAACGCCAACCCCAGATGCGTGGCCAACCGATACGACGCCACATCCACCGCATCCCCCGTCAGCCCCGAGGACACCATCCACCAGCCAATCGCCCCCTGCACCCCGCCCAGCGCTCCCACCAGCAACAGCCGCCCGGTCCAGCCAACGGGGATGTTTTTGGTCAGATAGAACCCGGCAAACCCTACCGCCCAAACCAGCCCGATCACCCTGCCCAACTGGCGATGCCCCCATTCCCACCAAAAGATGGTCTTGAACGCCTCCAGGGTCATGCCTTTGTTTTGCAGCAGATACTCTGGGCTGGCCTGATACTTGGCAAACTCTGCTGCCCAGGCCGCCTCGCCCATCGGCGGCAAGGCCCCCGACAACGGTTTCCATTCGGTTATCGACAGCCCGCTATCGGTCAGCCGCGTCAACCCGCCCACCATGATCATCGCCACCAGCAGCGCAAAGATCAGCGCAAGCCACAGCCGAATGGCGTCGCGTGCCCCCCCGGTGCCCCGGTCAATCCCGCCGCCCACCGGCACAGACGCTTTCACGCTGGTGCCAACTTCTTCAAAAATGCTGCGTTTGCCCGCCATGATGTTCTCCGTTTACGGCGCACAGACTAGGCCGCGCGCCGCCCCCCTTCAAGGCCTTGCGATCAACCGCCGCAGCCGTGGCGGCAATTGCCAAGGCACCTGCGATCAGACATACGAAGGGCGGCAAGGCATTGAGGGAAAAGCATCATGTTTGGAAAACTGCTAACGGTCATGGCCCTTCTGTCAGCCGGCCCCGCTGCGGCGGCGCTGTCCGGCTTTTACGACAGTGCCGAGAAAATCGGCGCCATTCTGGCCAGCGCCGAGGTTGCAGACGCAGTAAAACAGGCCCCGATCGGTGCGATCAGCAATACCGGCACCTCTGCGTCCGGCGATGATGAATGGCAGGTCCGGGTGCAGGATTGCGATCTGACCGTGCATCTTATTGCCATGCCGCCCGAAGGCGTGGGCATGACTACCTATCGGGTAGAGTTGGCAGGCCCCTGCAAATAGCCGCGCCCGCGTTTGACCTTTAGAGCGGATTGCTTTCAATCTGATTCAGATTGAAAGCAATCCAAGACCAGAGCAGGCTAGGAATGTTGCGTGTCGCTGTGTTGCCCCGCGCTTATGGCATCGGGTCAGGGGCCAGACCAAAACCCTAATAATTCCTTAACAAAAAAACGATATGTAATCTAAATCAATAGGTTACCGATCATAACACGCGTGTTATGCCCGTGTTATTCCCCGCCCTGCCGGGCTTTCCAGGCGATTTGCCGCAACATTCCATGAAAAGTCTGCACCTCGGCCCGGGTCAGATTTAGCCGCCCCCACATGTTTCGCAGGCTGGTCTTCATGCCCGGAACTTTCGGCGCGGGATAGAAGAACCCCGCCGCCTCCAAAGTCGCCTCATAGTGATCGCCCAGCTTTTCCACCTCGATCCGGCTGGCAAGTTCGGTGCGGGCGAACTCCATCACTTCGGGGGGAACCTCGACCGCCTGTCGCCGCCATTCATAGGCCGTCAAAAGCACGCATTGCCCCAGATTGAGGCTGGCAAAGTCGGGGTTCACCGGCACCGTAATGATCGCGTTTGCCAGCACGACGTCCTCATTCTCCAGCCCCGCCCGCTCTGGCCCGAACAGAATACCGACCCGCTTGCCCTCGCCCGTCAATTGCCGCGCATAGATCATCGCCCGCTCCGGCGTCATGATCGGCTTGGTCAACTCCCGCCCCCGCGCGGTGGTGGCAAAAATGTAGTCGCAATCGGCAATCGCTGCTGCCACGTTGGGAAATATCCCCGCCCCATCCAACACCCGCCCCGCGCCTGAAGCCATCGCATTCGCCTTCGGGTTCGGCCAGCCATCCCGCGGCGCGACGATCCGCATCCGCTCCAGCCCGAAATTCAGCATCGCGCGCGCGGCCGCACCGATATTCTCGCCCATTTGTGGGCGCACAAGAATGAAAGCGGGGGGGATGATATCTGCGTCCATTTCTGCCAATTACCCGCACGGCTCGCCTTTGCCAAGCCGCCCCCCCATAGCCAAGCCCGCCATTCTGCGTTAAAGACCCCCAACTTCGGCCAAAGGCTGCCACTGCCGCCAAAGCCCCAACTTCCGCCATAGGACAGCCCATGACCGAAACCGAGCGCCCGCAGATCTACCTCATCACCCCGCCCGAGTTCGATCTGGAGGTTTTTCCTCAGCGCCTCGCCGCCGTTCTGGACAGCACCGAAATCGCCTGCGTCCGCCTCGCCCTTGCCAGCCACGACGAAGACCGCGTCGCCCGTGCCGCCGACGCCCTGCGCATGATAACGCACGCCCGCGACGTGGCACTGGTGATCGAAAAACACGTCCTGCTGGTCGAACGCCTTGGCCTTGATGGCGTTCACCTTACCGACGGTGCCCGATCGATCCGCAAGGTCCGCAAAGATCTTGGCAACGACGCCATCATCGGAGCCTTCTGCAACGCGACGCGCCACGAAGGCATTTCGGCCGCCGAAGCGGGTGCTGACTATGTTGCTTTCGGTCCGGTCGGCTTTACACCTTTGGGCGACGGTTCATTGGCTGAGTTCGAGCTGTTTCAATGGTGGTCAGAAATGATCGAAGTGCCAGTCGTTGCCGAAGGCGCATTGACCGCCGATCTGGTGGCCAAACTTGGCCCTGTCACCGATTTCTTCGGTGTCGGCGGCGAGATATGGAACGTCGACGATCCAAAAACAGCTTTGCGCACTCTGCTGTCTCCTTTGGGATGACACCAACTTATCGGCGATAGATGTCGGCCTTACGTCGCCGCAAATCAGCGTTTGGGTGCTAATTGAGCGCCAATCGAAGCCCAAGATCTGCGGCCATGCTTTACCGGGCTTCACAGCCAACCCAAGGCCGCTCAAAGGGGCTCGATGCCCGTTTGAACGGCGGCCCTTCCTAGGCGGGCGCGTACGGGTGGCTTGTGCGGATCACCCGCTCGCAATACGCCGCCAGAACCTTGCGGTCGGCAAAACCATCCACCGGCACCGGAGCGTGAAAAATAACCTCAACCCGGCCATGGTTGCGGGTTGCCAGCATCTTAAGCAAACTGCCCGCAAAATCCATCTCGCCCCACCAGCCATAAAACCGCGGATCTTCACCGTCGGGCGCGTGATAAACCACCGTGACTGGCTGGATATGCAACACGTGTTCCAAACCATGGGTAAAAAACGCAGCAAACAGCGTCGATTTGAAGGGCAATACCCGCACGGCGTCGGTGCTGGTGCCTTCGGGAAAGAACAGCAACCGATGCCCCGCCCGCAGCCGCGCCTCAAACAGCTCTTGCTGCACCTTGGCTTCGGTGCCTTTGCGGGCAATGAACAGCGTCCCGGTCGCCCGCGCCAACCAGCCGATACCGGGCCATCCCGCCACCTCGGATTTTGACACGAAATAAACCCGTTGCGCCGCGTTAAGGGTAAATACATCCAGCCAGGAGCCATGGTTGGCCACAATCGCGCCAGGCTGCTGCATCGGTGTGCCGCGCGTTGAATAACCGATCCCCAAGATCAAAAAGGCCGACCGGCAGACAAACTGCGTAATATAGGGGGACCAAGGCCGGTTCATCCCAAACAAAGGCCGCTCCAGCAGCCGCACCAACAACAGAACACACAGACAAACGTACGTCAGCGTGCCAAGCGCCAAACCCCGCCACATCACCCTAAACCAATCCCCCAGCCCGCGCGCGGGGTTCGGCAAATCCTGCAGCTGCCAGCCGCTCATTCGCCGCGCCCTTGCTTGCGGATATAGAACGCGCGGTGTTTGGCCGACATGCGCGCGGTATCCATCACCAGACAGACGTCGATGGTGTTGAAATCATGATCGATCCAAGCGCCGTCGCCGACATACCCCCCCAAGCGCAAATAGGCCTTGATCAACGCCGGGGTGGCCAGCATCGCCACCCGGCGGTCTAGCTGTTCTGGCGCGATCAAGGCCATCTCTTGGCGATGGGCATCGCGTGCGCGCACGCGCAAGCCAACGGGCGCCAGATGGTGATGATGCAGCCAAGACAGCGGTTGCGCCAAAGCAATCGCATCGGTGCCGTGAAAGCTTGCCGCGCCAAACAAAACCTCGATCCCGCGATCCAGCACAAAATCCGACAACCCGTTCCACAGCTGCAACATCGCCGTCCCACCACGGTAGTCACGGTGAACACAAGATCGGCCAAGTTCAACCAAGCGGCGACCACAGCTTTTCAAGGCAGAAAGGTCGAACTCATCTTCCGAATAGAACCGCCCCGACAAAACGGCGCGTTCCGAGGTGAGCAAACGGTAAACCCCGACCACATCATCAAGGGCTGCGGCGTCGCGCCGGGTATCAATCAATAAAAGATGCTCGAACACCGGATCAAAAGCGTCACGCTCTAACCGGGCAGCATGATCAACCAGAACACCATTGCCACCCAATTCTTCAATAAACACTTTGTAGCGCAAACGTTGCGCCGCCCGTAGATCGCGTTCGTCACGCGCCAGACGCAAAACGAAATGCGGATCTTCAGAAATCATGCCCTGCCTCAGCCCTGCCCCGGTGGGGTGAAGGGTGTCTTAGGGGCTGCCCCCGGCCTTTGCAACCGTTTCAGCCAAATCGCACTATTGGCGCGATAGACAAAAAGTTTATAGGCAATCATGGGTTGAAATGCCCTAGCGTTAAGCCATACTGCGCTCATGCATCAAACACCCGAAACAGCGTGACATGGCGACCATCAATAACCACCTTGCCCCGATGTTCAAAGTTCACCGTCACCCTGTGGCCAATGTTCGATTGCACCTGCCCAATGCCCCATTCCGGCTCACTTGGGTGGCGCACAAGCATTCCTGGCTACAGTAGCGCGTTCATTTGTTTCCTTTAGCCTTGACGGAGTATCGTAACCCATGCCGGAAAAGCCTGATCTGACCGCCCTGCTTGGGT
>JBAVTI010000306.1:0-12236 GCA_049696055.1 Paracoccaceae bacterium
GGTACTGCCACCGTACTCAACGTCCCGCTTCCCCAAGGCTCTGAAGCCGTCGGCTTCTACGCCGTCGCCTACGACACCCAATACGGCAAAGTCATCTCCTATCGCGGCACTGATTCCACTCCGGCGGGCGACTTTACCAATGATGCCACCCGCGGCTGGCCGCTTGGCGGGGGCGACTATTTCACCCCCCAAACCGCCCTCAGCATCGACTTCCTCGACGCCGTTCATGCCAATGCGCCAAGATGTTGTGGATAAACCCGCCGATAGCGCAGCATGATGCGGCGGTCTGGTTGACTTGGGCGGCGGCAGGTCGGACGATACAATTTGATCTGGAATCACCCGGAGTTGCCCTTTGCGGTTTTCCCGCCTTCGCCTGAACGGCTTTAAGAGTTTTGTCGACCCCACGGATCTGGTGATCCATGAGGGTTTGACAGGCGTGGTTGGGCCAAATGGCTGCGGCAAATCCAACTTGCTGGAAGCCTTGCGCTGGGTAATGGGTGAGAATCGTCCGACGGCGATGCGCGGCGGTGGCATGGAGGATGTAATCTTTGCTGGTGCCGCAACGCGACCTGCAAGGAACTTTGCCGAAGTGGCGCTGATCATCGACAATGCTGATCGGTTGGCACCTTCAGGGTTCAACGAGGCGGACACCATCGAGATTGTGCGCCGGATCACCCGCGATGCCGGGTCGGCCTACAAGGCAAACACCAAAGACGTGCGGGCGCGCGATGTGCAAATGCTGTTCGCCGATGCCTCGACCGGTTCTCACTCGCCCGCGCTGGTGCGGCAGGGGCAGATTGCCGAACTTATCAACGCCAAACCGAAAAACCGACGGCGGATATTGGAAGAGGCTGCCGGGATTTCCGGGCTTTACCAACGGCGGCACGAGGCGGAACTGCGCTTGCAGGCGACCGAAGTAAACCTTGCGCGTGTCGATGATGTCGTCGAGGCGATGGCAGTGCAATTGGCCATGCTGGCGCGACAAGCCCGACAGGCCGCGCGGTATCGCGAAATCGGCGAGGAATTGCGGCGATCCGAAGGGATGCTGTTATTCCGGCGCTGGCGTGAGGCGGATGTTTCGCGCGCCGAGGCCGAAGCGGTTTTGCGGACGCGGTTGGTGGCGGCCGGGCAGGCCGAAGCGGCAGCGCGCGCCGCAGGCAAAACCCGTGCTGCGGCTGAAGATGTGCTGCCTCCCAAGCGCGAGGAAGAGGCGATTGCCGGCGCCGTACTGCAACGCCTGACCGTGCAGCGCGATGCGCTAAACGATGCCGAGACGCGGGCCAAGGCGGCGATAGATACGCTGATGGCGCGGATCGATCAGTTGACCCGCGATATGGACCGTGAGGCAGGCTTGAACCGCGATGCCGGTGAAACCATTGCCCGTCTTGAATGGGAACAGGCGCAGGTCATCAAGGCCCATGAGGGGCACGACGAACGCTTGGCCGAGGCGATAGAGGCGGCCCGCGATGCTGGGGCCCTGCTGTCTGAACGTGAAGGCGCGTTGTCTGAACGTACCGAAGATGTAGCGCGTCTGGCCGCGCGCCATCAATCAGCGCAGCGGCTGCTTTTGGATGTGCGCACAACGGTTAGCCGGGCGGAAACCGAAGCCGAGCGCGCGCGCGAAGCGGTGTTGCTGGCGTCTGAAGCCCAAAGTGCGGCAGGCGACCTGTACGAGGCAGCCCAAGCCGCGCAAGAAGAAGCCGTAGCCCTTGCCGAGGCCACCGAAGAGGCACTTGCCGCCACTGAAGAAGCCCGCGCAGAAGTGCAATCGCGCGAAGCAGATGCGCGTGCTGCCCGGTCAAGCGCCGAGGGCGAGGCCAACGCCCTGCGCGCCGAGGTTGCGGCTTTGGCGCGTTTGGTGGAACGCGAAGCCCAAGCCGGAACTCAGCTTTTGGACCGGGTTCAGGTAGAGCCGGGGTTCGAGCAGGCGCTGGGTGCCGCATTGGCCGACGATTTGCGCGCACCCGTGGTGGACGCAAAGGGCCGGTCTGGCTGGACCGGGTTGCCTGATTACGCCAGCGATCAGGCTTTGCCCGCCGGGGTGAAATTGCTTTCTGATCATGTGCAGGTGCCCGAAGTGTTGCGCCGCCGGATTGCGCAAATCGGGCTTGTGGCGCGCAGCGAAGGTGCTGCGTTGCAGGTGTCGCTGCGCCCCGGTCAGCGGTTGGTCAGCGTCGAAGGCGATCTGTGGCGCTGGGATGGTTTTCGGGCCGGTGCGGAAGATGCGCCCTCTGCTGCGGCGTTGCGGCTGCAGCAGCTGAACCGCTTGGTGCAGCTAAAGCGCGATCTGGAAGAGGTTGGCGCGCGGGCCGATGGGGCGCGGCTAGCGCACGAGATGCTGCAAGGTCGCTTGGCCGATTTGGCGCGCGCCGATCAAATGGCACGCGATGCGCGGCGGGCGGCAGATGCACGGGTCACCGAAGCCAGCCGAGCGGCAGCGCGCGCCGAAGCAGACCGCTCGATTGCGGGCGGCAAGCTTGAAGCGGCGCGGCTGGCAGTCGCCCGCTTTGACGAAGAAGCGATGGGCGCACGCGCCCGCCTGCGTGAGGCGGAAACCGGTGCCACCGGGCTGCCCGATCTCG
This sequence comes from Paracoccaceae bacterium, assembly GCA_049696055.1. Lineage (GTDB taxonomy): Bacteria > Pseudomonadota > Alphaproteobacteria > Rhodobacterales > Rhodobacteraceae > JBAVTI01. The sequence continues at coordinate 2,583 of JBAVTI010000306.1, forward strand.
AAGAAGCCCGCGCCGGGGTCGAGGTGGTGAAAGTAACGGTCGAGGCCGCCCGAATTACCATGATGTCACGCCGTTCGGGCCAAGACGAGTTGCGCCGCGAGGGCGAGGCCCGCGTGCGCAGGCGGCAAGAAGTGGTCAAGGAAATCTCGGGCTGGAACTACCGGTTGGAAACGGCGGAAAAGCGGATCGCAGAATTGGCCGAACGCAAAGCCGATTCAGAAGAGGATCTGCGCGAGGCGTCGGCGGCCCCCGAAGAAATCGCCGTCAAACGCGAGGAATTGACTGAAGCAATGACCGCGGCCGAAGCGCGGCGGGCGCGGGCCGCAGATGCCTTGGCGCTGGCGGAAACGGCATTGCGCGCAGCACAGGACGGCGAACGCGAGGGCGAGCGGCAGGCGGGCGAGGCACGTGAAGCGCGCGCGCGGGCCGAAGCGCGCAATGAGGCTGCACGGGAAACTGTTGCCTATGCGGCAGAACGTATCCGCGATGAAACCGAACAGACTCCCGAGCAGTTGTTGGAAAGTTTGGCAGCCGACCCTGACAAAATGCCAGACGCGGAAACCTTGGACATTGAAGTAAACCGCTTGAAACGGCAGCGCGAAGCTTTGGGTGCAGTTAACCTGCGGGCAGAAGAAGACGCAAAAACGGTTCAGGAAGAGCATGACACCCTAAAGCAGGAAAAGATTGATCTCGAAGAGGCCATCAAGAAACTGCGGTCCGGGATTGCCGGGCTGAACCGCGAAGGCCGCGAGCGGTTGTTGACAGCGTTCGAACAAGTCAACGCCAGCTTTGGCACCCTGTTCACCCATCTGTTTGGCGGCGGAGAGGCGCGACTTGTGCTGGTCGAAAGCGACGATCCGCTGGAGGCGGGGCTGGAAATCATGTGCCAGCCGCCGGGTAAAAAGCTGTCGGTGCTTTCGCTGCTGTCGGGTGGCGAACAAACGCTGACCGCCATGGCGCTGATATTCGCCGTGTTTTTGGCCAACCCCGCGCCGATCTGCGTGCTGGACGAGGTGGACGCGCCGCTAGATGATGCGAACGTGACGCGGTTCTGTGACTTGTTGGATGAAATGACGCGGCGGACGGAAACCCGTTTCCTTGTCATCACGCACCATGCGGTGACGATGGCACGGATGGATCGGCTGTTTGGCGTCACCATGGCCGAACAAGGCGTCAGCCAATTGGTCAGTGTTGACCTGAAGAAAGCTGAAAGCCTGGTTGCCTGACCGGTTTCACCGTGCAAGCAGCGCGGTGACTTTGGCACGCAACGCAAGATCGGTTTCAATCAACACGTCAATGTCATGCAAGAGCTTAAGCGTGGCCGCATTGGGTTGCTGCACGGCGGTAAAGAATGCGTCGATCCCGGCCTCATCTGCCGCCATCAGGTGGGCCTGCAGGTTGGGGTTGAACTGATACGCCCCCAAGGTCAGCCGGAATTGCAGGCGGTCTTTCCAGCGGGCAGGGTCTTCGGCGTGAAAGTGCAGCAGCGCGATTTCGGGGGAAAAGGGACCATTCGGCAGTCGCTCGCCATGCTGAAACGCTCCATGCAGCCGGGGTTCCAGATCGGCGATGCCGGTGCGAAAGAAGCATTTCCCCACCGCATGGCTTAGCACTCCCAGTGGCAAAAGGGGGGCAAGGGGGCCAAACACCTGACGGCGATTCTCACTGTGCACCCCGCCGCGCATTCCGGCGCGAAAATGGCGCGCAGTGAAAATATCGTCGGGCAAATTGGGGTCGTGCAACGCCTCCCACGGGGCCATCGGCAACAGAATTGTCTCTGGCGGCAGGGTGTCCAGCAGGTCGCGGATGGGGCCTGTGGGAAGCAGGAATTCATCCACGTCGATATGCGCAAGCCACGGCAGACGGCACTTGGCGTAGGTGCGCTGCATGTTGCGGGTTTGGCGGTTCTGGTGCTTGTCGGGGCGACGGCTGCACACCGAACGCCAGTGTGCGGCGTCACAGCGGGTTACCGTTACGCGTTCAATGCCGGTTAGCGCATCTGCCGCAGGATCGGCAGGGTCGTCAAAATAAAGCCAAATCCGGCGCGCGCCCAGATCAAGATGATGCGCCACAAACGCCAATACCTGTTCGGTTGGCGCTTTGACGGTGCTGCAAATGCCCCAATGCGCCATGGCCTAAAGCCCGTCCAACAAGTCGCGCGTCGGCCAGGCGTCGGCGGGCAGACCAAGACGGATTTGTTCCTTTTGCACGGCGGCACGGGTAGCGGCCCCAAGAATGCCGTCGATCTTGCCTACATCATAGCCACGCGTCGCCAGCTTTTGTTGCAAGGTCTGCATCTCAGCTTGGGACAACGCCGGGTCGGGGTTGCCTGCATCATAGGCGCTTGCCCCTTCCAGCCGGGTGCCAAAATAGGCGGCGGTGGTGACGTAAACAAAGCTCTTGTTCCATTCGAACAGCACCCGGAAATTGGGGTAGGCAAGAAAGGCTGGCCCTTTCCTGCCCTGCGGCAACAGAACCGAGGCGGTTAAACCACTGGCAAGCGTGCCTTGGCGGGCAACGATACCCATCGCCGCCCAACTTTCGGTGGCAAGCTCTGTCTCCAGTCCGGTTTGCGCCCAATCCAGATTGACGGGCAGGGTAATCTCTTGCAGCCAAGGCTCATTGGCCCGCCACCCCAAAGATTGCAGCATATTCGCCGCCGAAAGCAGGGCGTCGGGGGCCGACGATTTCAGGCTGATAGTGCCATCGCCGTCGCCATCTACCCCACGAAGAAGTATGTCTTTTGGCAACATCTGCACCATGCCAATTTCGCCTGCCCAAGCGCCTGAGGTATTGGCCGGATCAAACATGCCGTTGGCAAAAAGCGCTATGGCGGCAAGAACCTGGGGTTGGAACAGCTCGGGTCGGCGGCAATCATGGGCAAGAGTGATCAGCGCATTGCGGGTGTTGAAGTCGCCCTGCACGGCACCGAAATCGGTCTCGAACGCCCAAAAAGCCAACAAAATCCCGCGCGAGACCCCGTAGTTGGCCGCAGCCTGATCAAATACCGCATCATATTTCCTGGCATTGGCCGCACCTTTGCTAAGGCGGCTTTTTGAGATCAGCGATTGCGAGAATTCCAAAAATGTCTTGCGAAATACGCCTTGCGAACGGTCGGCTTTCAAAACCTTCGGATCGGATTTGGCCCCTGCAAAAAAGCCGTCAACGGCGGCTTGCGAGGCGCCTGTGGCCAGGGCCTCAGATTTCATGGCAGTGATGAAATCGCCGAAATTACCGCCACACGGGGCAGAAAAGGCCGGATTGGCGCACAGACAAAGGGCGAAAAGACAGGGAAAACGCATAAGATACTCCGAGAAATTACTTACAGACTAGCAGGGCACGATAGGGTGGCCAAGCGGTCAGAGTATGGCGATCAGCACCGTGACAAGCAGAAAACTGGCCCAAGCCCGCCACAATGCGGTCGTTGCGGCATCGATGTCATTTGGCCCCGTGTTGCGGCGGCCCTCGGGGTAAACCCATGGGAAATCGCGCATTTCGCCATTGTAACTGCGCGGGCCAGAAAGGGCGATGTTCAGAATGACGGCCATTGCCGCCTCGGGCCAGCCCGCGTTGGGCGATCGGTGCAGCGGGGCATCGCGCAAAATCGGTCCTGTGGCATCAAACCGACCATGGGTCAGGGCTAACAAAGCGGCGGTCAGACGGGCAGGGATAAGATTTAGCAAGTCGTCGAACCGGGCGGCGGCCCAGCCGAACTGTTCATACCGAGGGGTGCGGTGGCCAATCATGCTGTCAGCCGTATTGGTGATTTTATAAAGCATCAGGCCGGGCAGACCTGCGACAAGAAACCAAAAGGCCGGGGCAATGATGCCATCGCTAAAGTTCTCGGCGGCGCTTTCTATGGCGGCACGGGCGATGGCCGGGCCATCCATCTGGGCGGTATCGCGGCCGACGATACGGGCAACCATGCGTCGGCCATCGTTCAGCGACAGGCGCAGGGCATCGCCTACCGCTTTGACGTGATCGACAAGGCTGCGTTGGGCCAACAAGATCGCCGCTGTTAACACTTCAAGCAGGCCGAAATCGGGGATCATATGGATCAACCAGCCCAAAGTAACCGCGCCAAGGCCAAGCAAGGCCATCGCAATGATGCCATTCATGCGGCGGTTTTCGCCGAAGTTCAGTCGTTGCTCGGTAAAACTTACCGCCCGGCCCATCAAGATGGCGGGGTGAGGAAACCGATCCCAAAGCCATCTCGGCTCGCCCATTGCGGCATCGAGCAAAAGTGCAGGGATCAAAAGTGCGGCGCTCATTCCAAGGTCACCTTACATCGTGCAGCGCAAGCGACAGACGCGCCCATGCTGCAGGGTTTCCGGGCAGCCCGAGCCGTAACCATCGCGGGTTATAAGGGAAGGTGCGGGTCCAGATCCGATGGCGCGCAAGGGCGGTTTGCCAGTGTTCGGCGTTGGGCCGATCATATAGCCGAAACAGGGTGGTGCCACCAACCAATACGCCCCCCATCAGCCGGTCAAGCCGATCCGCATCCGCCGCCAATCGTGCGCGGGTCGCATCGGCCCAAAGGCCATCTTCCAACGCAATGGCACCGATTTCCAACGCCGGGCCAGACACCGGCCAAGGCCCAAGCAGGGTGGCAAGACGGGCAATCAACGCCGGGTCGCCGATGGCAAAGCCAAGTCGCAGGCCCGCCAACCCCCAGAATTTACCAAAACTTTTGAGAATGATAACCCCCGGTTCGGCAGTCAACCGGATCAGTGACGCTTCGGGCAACACATCGCAAAAGCTTTCATCAATTACCGTCCGGCCTTGCACGTCGTTGGCTGCCCAAATCCGGCCATCCGGGTTGTTGGGATGCACCAGAATTTGCACGTCCGCCGGACCTTCGCCGACCTGCCACCCGGCACTGACAAACGCACGCGCATGTTCATTATAGGTGGGGCCAAGGATGCGCACCCGACCCGCAGGTGCAAGCAACGGCATCAGGGCAATCAGGGCTGATGCCCCCGACGCGGCAATAACGGCCGCCTTATCTGGCACTTGCCAAAATCTGCGCGCGGCATTGATCAGGCGGTTCTGCGCAGCCTCGTCCGGCAAGACCGCCCACGCATCAGAACTGACCGGAGGTATCGGATATGGCTGTGGATTGATGCCGGTAGACAGGTCGAGCCAATCGCTCCGCGCCCCGCCAAACCGAGCGGCAGCAGCGTCAATTCCACCGCCATGATCGGTTTTGGCTGCGGCTACAGGTGCGTTTTTTGACAGCATGTTGGCCCTCGGATCGGTTTTGTGCCCACAAATCCGATTTCCAGTGGCAAGGCAACCGGGCATGCACGCCACAAGCGCCTTCAGGTTGCAGCGCCTTCCCGCCTACCCACGTAATCGTTAACTCTTCAATCGACTGAATTAACCATTCGTTAACATTTCAGTAGGAATCATTACATTGAAGTTAATGCTGAATCGAAAACAACAGTTTGCCAAATCGGAGTCGTCCCTTGCGCGTGTTGATCGTCGAAAGCCGGAAATCCCTTGCGCAGACCTGGGCCACCTATTTGCGTGGGCAAGGCTGGCAGGTTGATGTGGCACATGATCAGGCGGGGGCGATCAAGGTTCTGAACCACGAAGTGGTGCAAATAATGTTGCTGGATCTGGTACTGGACCAAGGTTCCGCCTTGGCAATCGCAGATTATGCAGGTTATCGGCAGCCGGTTTTGCGGGTGGTATTTCTGACTGATACCGCAGTGTTTTCCGATGGCTCGATTTTTCGCCATTGCGCCAATGCTTGCGCGTTCTTGCAGGCCGAAACCCCCGTCAGCGATCTTGCCGCCCTGGTGGAACACTATGCCCGCGCCGCGTGACACGCGTTGCATTTAGACCACTTGGCAAAAATTTCGTTTGATCGGTGAGAGTCGTCATGGAAATTAGCTATTTCCGGCTCAGAGTCACAGCGTGAGCAGGAGTAGTGGCGATGTTGGAATTTCTTCCCAAGGAAGTGCGTGACGGGTTAGAGGCTGCGCGCAATCGTGATCTAAAGCGGCGGTCCAGATTGCGGGTGCAATTGGGAAGCGACATCTTTCCGATTTTGCGGATGTGGGAAGATGGCTTTGCACTGGATGCCGGACGCACGCCGCATCTTCGTGGGTTGGTGGACGTGTTCGATGGTACCCGGCATCTTTGCCAAAGCCTGATCATCGCCACCACGGTCGAAAATGGCGAACTGATCTGCGAATTTAAGCGGTCGACCAATGTGACGGACCGGGCACCGCTGGATTTCTACAAAGACGAAAACGCGCCGGTTGCTTTGTTGCCAAAGCATTAACCCCTAAGGGCGAATTTCGACTTCCGTCCCGATCGGCGTGACGTCCCAAAGCTGTTCGATTTCCGTGTCAGACAGCGCGATGCACCCCGCCGTCCAATCGCTTCTCAAGGTTGCTTTCCCTTTGAAAGCATTTGGCTGTCCGTGAAAGAAGATATCCCCACCGGCAGCATAGCCGCCCACTTCGGCCAGAGTTATGTCTTGCGGGCGGGGGTAGTTGATGCCCAGCGATAAGTGATAGCTGCTGGCGTCATTGCGCCGATCAATCTGGAAAATGCCTTCCGGCGTGCGACCATCGCCTTGGCGGGTTTTCGGCCCGACAGGGGTGAAACCAAGTGCCACGCGGTAACTGCGCAACGCTTGGCCATCCCGAAAAATGGTCATCCGGCGTGCGGCCTTTTCAACCAGAATCCGGTCGATCTGGCCCGAAAGTGGCGGCAGGTCGCGCGCAGGTGGCAATGGGCGCAGCCAGATCAGCGCCGCCCCCGCGCCAAGAATGGCGATCAGGGTCAGTACTGAAAATAGCCGCGCCAATGCTTTCATTGCAGATCGGCAAAGGCCTTTTGCATGCGGGCCACAGCATCAATGATTTGCGCGCGCGGTGCCGCGAGGTTGAAACGCAGGAACGGTTCGCCGCCACTGCCAAACGTCGCACCATGGTTGGCCGCAATTTCGGCGCCCTTTTCCACCCGAGCAGTAAACTCGGGCGCGGTCATCCCGGTGCCCGAAAAATCGACCCACGCCAGATAGGTCGCCTCCAGCGACATAGACCGCACGCCCGGAATGGCATTCATCCCTGCGTCAAACAGCCGCCGATTGCCGTCAAGATAGGCCATCAGTTCGTCTACCCAAGCCGCACCCTCCGGGGAATAGGCGGCGGTGGCCATGAACATGCCAAAGGAATTGGGAGAAACACCCATGGCGTTCATCCGGGCGGCGAATTTGGCGCGCAAACCGGGGTCTGTGATGATGACGTTGCCCGAATGGCAACCCGCGATGTTGAAGGTCTTGGTGGTGGCAGTCATCATTACCAGACGATTGACAATATCGGGGGCGGCCAATGGCATCACCGTGTGTTTGACGCCGGGGTAGACAAGATCATGGTGAATTTCGTCGGACACAAGGATCAGGTCGTGGCGTTTGCAGAAATCAGCCACACCGCGCAATTCGTCCAGCGTCCACACCCGACCACCGGGGTTATGCGGCGAACATAGGATCATCAGCTTTTCACGGCCCGTCATTTGCGCATCCCATGCGGCAAAGTCCATCTCAAACCGCCCGGCCTCATTGCGCAGTTTGCATTCCACAACGTCTCTGCCAGCCCCTTTGATGACGCGGGCAAAGGCGTGATAAACCGGGGTCATTAGCACCACTGCATCTCCCGGCGCTGTGAAAGCATCGACACACATCGCGGTGCCATGCACCAGACCATGGGTGGTGAAAATGGCCTCGGCAGGCACATCCCAACCGTGGCGGGTTTTCATCCACCACTGGATCGCCGCCAGATAATCACCGTCGTCGCCATAATAGCCATATAGGCCGTGGGCCACCATTTTCTCCAGCGCGGTCTGCACGCAGGTCGGTGGGCGAAACTCCATATCGGCGACCCACATGGCGATTCCGCTGGCTGCGGGAACGCCATAGAATTTCTCCATCATGTCCCATTTTACCGAATGGGTGCCGTAGCGGTTAATTGTCTCGTCAAAGTTCATTGCATTCCCCTGTTGCGCGTCAAGCCTAACGCCCCCGAAGTCAGCCGCAAGTCGGCAGTTCGGCAGAGTTGGATGAACAACTGATATTGCAACGAGGCAATCGTTCCAATAATTGTCGTAGTATTGGAGTAAGTTGCGAAAGTATGTTGCAGAACGGGATTAAATCTATCCAATATGAAAAAAATTAGGATAAAATACCATTGCCGTATATCTGCGAACCCAGAGATTGGAGCTTTTCCCATCCTGCAATCCCAAGCCTGAAACCTTGCGCGTTGAAACCACTTCCCTTAAATCAGCCCAATGATACGCCACATCCTGATCCATCCCGACCCGCGCCTGAAAAAACTTTGCGAGCCTGTGCCGCAAATTACGGCCGAACTTGGCCGTCTGGCAGAGGACATGCTTGAGACGATGTATGACGCGCCGGGGGTTGGCCTTGCAGCTCCGCAGGTCGGCATTACCAAGCGATTGATCGTAATGGATTGCGTGAAAGACCCTACTGCTACCTCTCGGCCGATCGTTTTGTTTAACCCGGTGGTGACGTGGGTTTCCGAAGACCTGAGCACCTACGAAGAGGGCTGTCTTTCGATCCCCGACCAGTATGCCGAAGTCGAGCGCCCGTCAGAGGTGCGCGTGAAATGGACCGGGCTGGACGGGCTGGACCATGAAGAACAGTTCGCCGGTTTGTGGGCAACCTGTGTGCAGCATGAGATTGACCATCTGGAAGGCAAGTTGTTCATCGACTACCTGCGTCCGCTGCGCCGACAGATGATCACCCGCAAGATGGAAAAGCTAAAACGCGATCTAGCGCGTGAGGGCGGTCGTGATGGCGGTGGCTGGTCCTGATGGCCGTTTTGCCGGTTCTGCGTTGGCCTGACCCACGGCTTGCAACCCTGTGCGATCCCGTTGGTGAAATAACGCCAGATTTGCGCACGCTTGCCGCCGACATGCTGCAGACGATGTATGCCGCACCGGGGCGCGGTTTGGCCGCACCACAGGTCGGCGCGATGATACGGCTATTTGTGATGGATGCGACGTGGAAAGAAGGTCGGTTTGACCCGATCGTCATGGTGAACCCAAAGATTCTATGGGCGTCCGAAGAACGTAAAACCGGTCCCGAAGGGTGTCTTTCGATCCCCGGTATCACCACCGAAATCAGCCGTGCCACCGATATCCGCATCGGCTGGACTGATCTCGATGGCAACAGTCAACAGGCCGATTTCGCAGGGTTTTCAGCCATTTGCGCACAGCATGAGTATGACCATCTTGACGGTATCATAACCCTGCATCACCTATCCCCCGAAGCCCGCGCGCTTGCGGAAACCGAGTTTTTCGCATGACCGTTCGCCTGTGCCTGCGCTATCCCGACAAGCGCCTGAAATCCGTGGCCGACCCGGTTTCGGCTATCACCGATGAGGTGCGCGTGATTTGGGCCGATATGGTCGATACGATGGACGCGATGCCCGGCTACGGCCTTGGTGCACCGCAAATCGGGGTGATGTTGCGGCTTGCTGTGGTTGACTGTTCCGAAAGTCGCGGCCAGGCGGTTTTGATGGCCAACCCCGAAATCCTACATGCATCGGGTCAGTTCCGTGAACACGAAGAGGCAAGCCCAAACCTGCCCGGAGTATCCGCCGTGATCCGTCGTCCACG
>JBAVTI010000307.1:0-4632 GCA_049696055.1 Paracoccaceae bacterium
GGCTCAGCAGTCGCTCTTCGATTGGATCATCGCCAGTCACTGTTCCGCCGATGTCAAGGCCGACGCTGGAACCTGCTTGCTTCGCGATCAACCTGACCTGCGGCGCGGTGACGTAGCCGGTTGCCGACAGTTTGTTTGCGGTCTGCCATTGGGTGATGGCGCGGCGGGTATTCGCCCCCCATAGACCATCAGCAACGCCCGTAGAATAGCCGACTGACGTCAGCTGCTTCTGGATCTGAATTCGCTGTGTGCGGCTCAGCCCAATGGATGCCTCGACAGAGGCGGCACTTTGATCGCCGCCGCCTTTTCGAGGGGGATCGCTGGGATTTATCGAGGTGCCCAGCTTTGCCAAGGCACGCTCGGCATTGACGCGAAAGGCTCCTTTGGGAAAATTCGTCAGATAGTTGCGGTAGGCACTTACCGTGTTCAGGCGTTGCGCCTCCAGATATGCAGTCCGATCCAGCTCTTGGTCAATCAGCGACTGGGCGATCTCGGAGACAATCTTGCCAAAATCGGTTTGGGCAGATACGGGCGCTGCAACCGCCAAGCTGGCGGCCAACAAGATCGGTAGTGTAGTTTTCCGCATGGTGTTCTTCCCTTCGGTCGAAGTGGCCGCTTTGGCCATCCAGTTCTTGGAGAGATAACGCCCCAGAAGCCAATAGGTTGCCAAGAATTTTCGCGTGCACGGCGATGGCAAACAGCGCTTGCACGGAATGCAGTAGCGCCGAACCATCGCGCGAACTGCAACATGGTCGTTAGCCGTCGCTGAAACAGGATCGTCAGAAGACGGCCCGTTTCCGCTGTTCGGAATTGGAACTCGGTCGCCCGACACCTGCCTTTCGTGGTTGGTAAAGTTTCTATCGCGCTTCTGGCCTTCATGTCACTGCGACGTGGATGTGGTTCCGAGCCTGCCAATTGTCGTAAAGGTTGTAGTGGCGATGCCCGGCTTTTTGTCACTGCGTGGGCCTTTGCACTTAATTGCTGCGGTTAATTGGCCACCTATTTGCTACTGCTTAATCAGACCTACGTCGGCAGTGCAGTGCTGAGTGACCGCACGTTCGGGCAGGTGCCAATTCGAGAAGTTCGTTGACCCGTCAGGTCAAGACGATCGGGCAGGCGATGCTGATCTCGGAGTCTTCGATTTGAGTATCCTGTTCAATCAGGCGGTAGTGCTTGCTGAAATGTAGCGATACGCGGCGGGCGTCCTGACGGAAGCTATGATGGATCACAAAACTGACCTGCCCAGAGTTCAGCAACTCGTTGTTGGTCCGATCAAGGTCATGGGCCGCGAAAACGTCAATGGGCCGCCCCATTGCTGCAAAGGCATCCAAGATGGCTTTGTTGCCGCCGCCAATCGAATAGACGCAGCGAATGTCGGAATGATCCTCCAGCGCCTGCCCGATCAGCACGCCTGTTGCCCGGTTCATCCCAAAGCCCTCGGACACGGTCGTGATCGCCAGATGGGCTGCGTTTTGTGCAAGATAGTTGGCAAAACCAGTCCTGCGGGCATCTTCGCCTTCGAACATCTGGCTCGACAAGGTGATCAGCACGCGCGACGGATGGGGCGGCGCCATCCGGCTAAGAAGGTAGGCGGCCGTCGCCCCGGCCCGCGTGTTATGCATGCCGACATATGCCAGACGTAGCGGTGCCGCGACATCGGTCACATAGGTTACGACAGGAATTTTCCGGGCGGCCAGATCCGCCAGGCAGGCCTCAATCCCGGGCGTGGCAGGTGCTTTCAGCACGATGCCCTGGGTGCCCCGACGCACGATCGCCCGCAAAAGAGCGACGATCTCGCGCTCTTCCATCACTTCCGCCAGATGGAACCGCGCGCGAAAGGTCGCGGGCCGCATCAGGGGAAGCTCGGCCTCGAACGCGGCCCGCACGGCTGAGGAAAACCTGTCAGGAGCCTGCATGACGATATCAAGCGTCACCCGCGTCTGGCCCAGATGACTTGCGGCGTATTGTCGTTCAAGCTCTTGCGCTGCCGCGCGCACACGTTCCCGTGTCGTCGCGCGAACGTGCTCGCGGGCATGAAGAACACGGTCGACGGTAGCAAGACTAAGGCCTGCCTGATGCGCGAGTTCTTTAATGGTGAATTTTGTAGCCATAATTTCATTTGAGGTGTTTTTGAGGCGAAAAGCAACTATTCGGGTGCGCTTTCTTTGGGCAGTCATAGGTTACCCGAAGAGGAGGCCCCGATGAACAACCAGACGCCCAAACCGCAGCGTGCGCCGATATGGCTGAATGCCGATAGCGGCGATTTTGAGACCTTTCTCCTCATCGTTAGCCAGCAGGCCAACCCCGACGACACTCCGCACGCAAACGATGTCGTGCGCAATATCCCGATCTATGACGGGGTCAAGGTGGAAGCAGCCGCCGCCAATCCGGCCAGCCGTCAGGCCTTGATGGAAGAATGGGCGCATGTGTTTGCACATGGCGCAGGCATCATCGTGATCCGTCAGGGCGTGCCGGACCACGGCGTGATCGACCGGGCCAGCGTGGTTTTTGACCAGATCATCGCGGACGAAAAGCAAGCGGCCAAGGGCGGCGGCGATCATTTTGCCAAGCCGGGCGCGAATGACCGGATATGGAACTCGTTGGAAAAACAATGTTTGGCAGACCCGGCCAACTTTGCCGCCTATTTCAGTTCCAACAGTATTGCCCTTGCGTCCGAGGCTTGGCTGGGGCCAGCCTATCAGATGACCGCGCAGGTCAATCGGGTGAACCCCGGAGGGGCCGCACAAACCCCGCACCGTGACTATCATCTTGGTTTCATGACCGCCGACCGCATGGCGCAGTTTCCGGCCCATATCCATGCAGTCTCGCCAACCCTGACGCTGCAAGGGGCCGTGGCGCATTGCGATATGCCGGTGGAAACCGGGCCGACAATGTTGCTGCCGTTCTCGCAGCGGTTCTTTGAGGGCTATCTTGCCTTCTCGCGTCCCGAATTTCAGGCGTATTTTGCCGCGAACCATGTGCAGTTGTCGTTGGAAAAGGGCGATCTGGTGTTCTTCAACCCGGCGGTCATGCACGGCGCGGGCACCAATCATACGACGGACCGCTTCCGCATGGTGAACCTGCTGCAAGTGTCGTCTGCTTTTGGGCGCGCGATGGAAACGGTCAACCGCACCCGTATGGTGCGCGCGCTCTATCCGGTGTTGCAGAGCGCTGTTAACCTGAACATTGAAAATGTCATCGCCGCCTCGGCAGAGGGCTATCCCTTTCCGACCAATCTGGACAGCAACCCGCCCATCGGGGGCATCGCGCCAAAGACCCAAGCCGACTATTTGCGCGATGCTCTGGCGAAAAACCAAAGCGAGGCAGATTTCTGTGCCTTGCTTGCGGCACTTGACCACAAGAACCAGTCGTAAGGCGCGTAGATGAACCGAATTGACGGAAAAATAGCCATCATCACTGGCGGCACACAGGGTTTGGGGGCCGCCATTGCGCGCCTGTTTGCGCAGGCCGGGGCGGTGGGCCTTGCCATCGTTGGTCGTGATCGGGCCAAAGGTAATGCGGTGGCACGTCAGATCACCGAAGACAGTGGCGTCCCGGTTCTGATGATCATGGCCGATCTGGCCGAAATGGCGGATGTGAAAAAGGTTGTCACCGCTACGGCGGACCGGTTTGGCTGCGTCGACATACTGGTCAACGCGGCCGGCCTGACGGATCGCGCCAACCTCTTGAACACCTCGCCCGAGTTGTTTGACAGGATATTTGCGGTCAACGTCCGCGCGCCGTTCTTTCTAATGCAAGAGGCGGTCAAATCTATGGCGCGGGCGCGGGTCGAAGGCCGGATTGTGAATATCGGTTCCACCTCGGAGCGCGCGGGGCAGCCATTCCTTGCGGCCTATTCTGCCTCCAAAGGCGCGCTGGCCACGCTGACGCGCAACTCGGGCTTTGCCCTGATGCGCAACCGAGTCCGGGTGAATCAGCTGGATATTGGCTGGATGCTGTCTGACCATGAAAAGTCGATCCAGCTGCGGGAATCGGGTGATCCTCACTGGCAAGCCAAGGCCGAAGCGGGCCTGCCCTTTGGGAGACTTCTGGACCCCGAAGAAGTGGCCAAGGCGGTCTTGTGGATGGTGTCTGACGACAGTGGAATGATGACCGGCGCGGTGATCCATTTCGATCAATCGGTTTGGGGCGGATACGATAGCCAAGCCCCGGCACCCGCAGCCTTGCTTGAATAGGCAATGAAACACCGCTCTCGGTTCTGCCCAACAGGACGACGGAAATGGCTGTTCGGTTACCTTTTAGCGAGTGGCCGCCCTTCGCTGGATCCCGTGATACGATACCGCAGGACGCTTCGTCCACTCTCCGCCGATGCTGTTGTCACCAAGATAATGAGTCCGTGTTTCAGCAAAGTAGAAATGTCCCTTCTTGGTTTGTTTGGGGTGTGGCGGGGCAGGGCGGAGACCTCAGACATCGGAGACCTGCCCCGCCACTTGCGCGGCTTCTTCGGCCTGGCGCGCGGCGCGTTTGTCTAGCCATGACCGACGGCCCGGACTTTTCTTGCCGGTGGGTTCGTAGCGGGATTTCTGTTTGCCAACGGACTTCACCTTGGGTGGTGCCGCTTCTTGCAGGGCCTTGGCATAGGCCAGAACTGAACCGCCCCGGGTTTACCGG